>JAIXYL010000168.1 GCA_027490265.1 Sediminibacterium sp. | reverse complement strand
GAACTTTCTCGCCATTTTTATAAATACGCACCATTGCATTGCCATCACCCGTTTTCCATACGCCTACACTACCATTGGGGTCTTCTTGAAACGTACTAAAACTTTGCATAGCAAAGCATGCAACCAACAAAAACAAGATCTTTTTAAAAGGGCTCATAACAAATCACTATGGTTTTAATAGATGTTCTTCAAAACATAAATATCCCAAAGTTTTGCGGCAAACCAATGGAGTTTTTAAACAACTAAGTTGTAAAACTGGGGTCGTATACAAAAATGAGGATTTCATAGCATTAAACTCGGTAAAACTGGTGAAGATTTTATTTCCAGTATTTTAGAAATCAAGCATAAATTTTAATGTGTTATGATTTTTTCTATACGAACCAACTTACCTTGTTCATTAAATCCTTCCGCAATGATTCTATAACGAGTGGTAACATCATTATTTTTAAACCGAAATGTAAAAGACCTTTGCTCGCCACCAATTTGAATTGATGGATTCCAGTAAAGCGTTTTACGAATATCCTTGTTGTTTTTTTTGGGTTCATACTGATAGCTCAGGCTGTTTTCCCAATTGGAAGGCTTTGCATACCCTTCAAGTTTAACTCGTCTTAAACTTGCAAAATCATAATTGGTTTGCTCATCCCCTTTTTTGGTATATACTACAATTGCTCCACCTGATCCTCCTAAATAAGCTCCATAAAATGGGGGGCGAAAAACTTTCACATACGCAACATCCGCCATCGAGATATTATTAAGGGTATTGGCATCTTGTAACTGAACTTCGTTTAAAAAAACAGCTGTTCTGTCTCCCCGCCAAGTAATGCTAGGTCCGCTAAAATCATTCAGTTGAATTTGCAAGCCTGCAACCCTTCCTTGCAAATAAGCAAATACAGAAGACATAGCTATTGCATTGTTATCGGCTGAAACATCAAAACGAATACCTTCTGTTGCAAACATTCCAGTAGTATATTTTTCATCCAACTCCTCAACTCTAGACTTTATACGAGCTGATACAAGCACGTCAGATAAAGTTCTGGTAGCAGTTAAAGAATCTAAGAATCGTTTTTCAGCAGCATACTTTTGTTGCAATATCAATAAGGAATCTCGCGAAGGATCAATTTGTAAGGTAGGCACACGAATAATACGTTTGGGATTTGCTGCCAATAAATTCGTTTGCATCGTAACTTTATTCTCAGAAGTAATGACTATTTTATTGGGCTGCAAGTAAACTGTAACACTATCATAATAAAATAGATCTTTTTGCTGAAAACTTCCATCACTTGCCAGATCTAGTGTCATTATATGATTTTCATCATCTCGAGTGTTCAAAATAAGATTCATCGTGCCAGCTTTCTTTGTTCTGCGATCACCTAAGTTGGTAATCTTACCACTGATATTAATAAAAGATTGTTCTTTTTTAGCTTTCATTGGAATTAATTGACCCGATATTGCCTCTTTTAAATCAGGATACCAAATATCCTGTGCTTGTAACCACTGATCGAGTGCACGATAATTTTGTTGTTCAACCCATTGTATGGCTAATTGTGTTTGAGAAGGAACTGACTTGAAAATATCTGTTCCAATTAACTGATTAATGTTATTGTTCGGATGGGATTCATCAAAGTCAGCGTCAGTTACAGATAAAGACAAACTTGTCAGCAAACTGTCTTGTGTGAAAAGTGTAAAACTATTCTCTCCATTTTTATTCGTATTCAAGGTATCCGTCTGTATCGTGATAGAAACTGGCTCTGGCCTATGCAAAAAGAATACCCGTTGCCCTAAGAAATTTTTATCTCCATCAAACCAGATTAATCGATGAAACCCTTCTGGAAAACTATCTGTACGAATTTTGCCCCTTAAGCCTAACCGTTCTTCAAATGAAACAGTCGTTTCTAACAATAAATCGTTTTTATGCATCACAGCAATTAAAATCTTCTGTTTAGCTAAATCAGATGTTCTTTGAACTACAAAAGAATGATCAACAGGATCAAATCGAACGCCTACACCTTTTCCTAAAATTTGAGGGAGCGCTTGTTGAACCCAAGAGCCAGGCGACACTTCAGCCTGCACATAATATGTTTCTGTTGATTCGGGTTTAAATTCAACTTGTCCCCAACCATATGGAGCTGTTGACACTAGGCTAACTACTTGCCCGCTCGCATCAACAATTCTGCAATTCATTCCTAAAGGCAGATTATTTCCATTTTTTGTAGAAATGGTTAGAATTGATGAAATGCCTTTTATCAAAGAGCCCCCTTCTGGTTGTGCAATGATTTGCAAACCGCCTAAGCCCTTGTCTGGGGACAAAATAGGTTGTTGAGGTTGCAATACTCTTAAGGCACTCACTAAAAAAGGAGATAGATTTTGTTCTTGCATCCAAGCTGTATATAATTTCATGTAAATCCATTGACCAGTATAGTTTTTTGGAATCTGAAAATCACCTGCCGCCAATCCAATTATGGAAGGGAGAACTTGTCTTGATATATATATCCCATCTTGATTATACCACTCTGCATAAACATTTTTCGTGTATTGACTAGGACCATCTTTACTCATCAAGTAAACCTTATAAAATATACTTTCCCCTGAAAGATATTGGTACTGATTGGTTTGAACATATGCTTTTTCAGGTTGATAACTTGAAAAGTAATTTTGAAGGGGGTCTTTTAGAATAAGTTGACCACTTGAAACGCTTGAAAAAAGAAGAAACAAGGAAAAAGTTAAAAATATGGTGGTTGTGTTTGGTTTAAACATGGCTATTTTATCATTTTTTGAGAAAAAAATGTATCTGCTTTAAATTATAGGTGCAAATTCTATACCAAAAAATTACCATGAGTTGGATTTATGTCACCATTGTATTCAAGATATTCCTAAAGTGGTGTCTTCATTTTTACATGAACTATTAAGGTCCTTTTTTCAAAACAACTGTTTTAAAATCAAGTGGCAAAAGGGTTGCAATACGCTCCCAAAATGCCCAGTACCCAAAAGCCAATATGTCTGTTGATTCATAAAAAGCCCCGTTTGCCCATATTGTAATTTCCTTTCCACCAATAAGTTCTAGTTTAGAGATAAGTCCTTCTGAAGGTCTTCTGCTTTGTGAAGACAAGATATTAATGTATGGATAACTCAATGGTAAGGAAATTACTTCTTTCCCATTCAATGCTTCAGTAATTTCAATAGGCGCTTTTTTTCGTACATATGTTACATGAAGCTTATCCTTAAAAAAAAGACCAATTGTCGCACTATCAATAGCGTAGGCAAAACTGTCGGCAGGAACAACGATGGGAAACAACACTTCGGATTTATTTTGAGACAACAACATTTCTCTATAATATTCAGTTGAGTCATTTAAAACCTCGGAGGAAGAGACTCCTTTATTAGGCAGAAGTATACTATCTTGAGTTAATGAAACATTAACTGAATCTTGACGAAGCATAGCTTGTCTAAGTTTAACTTCTGACTTACTTAACAGCGCAGCAACTCTTAACTCAAACCCACTTTCTGACACTCGATTTCGGAATAAGGATCTAAAAAAATGCATCAAAGAACCTTCATATACATCATTACGATTTCTAAGCCATCTTTCCTTTTTACTTGCTTTATCGGTTTGCATTTCTTCAAATAAGGGATACCCTTTAATAAAAACAAGATGCTTAGAAAAGAAATACTCAAATTGAACTAATTCATATCGAAGCATATAACCCAGCGCATAGTTTTCGATAATCAAGGGTTCATTAGCAAAGGCAGTTAAAATCTCATTATGCCTGTCGTATTTGAAGCGAACCACTTCAGGATTCTTTAAAATAACATCCTTTGCATAGGCACTTATTCCAATAAAATTTTCAATAAAAAAGGCTCCCCATTTATACCATCCATCTTTTTCATTAGCTTCTACGACTACTTCTTGCAATGCCTTGACTTTAGGTTTTAAGTAAATTTTTAGTCCTTCTTTTATTTGGGAGGATTGTAAATAGATGGTATATAATTCATACCCAACACAAGAAACAATTAATTGGTATTTTCCAAATGGGAAACGATTGACTTCAAATACTCCATTTTCCTTACTTACAGTCCGAACAGTCGTGTTATTCAAAAAAACTGAAGCTCCTGAAATGGGTTGCTTATTCTCTGCATCAAAAATTTCACCCCGCAATATTTGTGCTTTTGCAACACAACAAGCTAAGACAAGCCATACGAATATGATTAATCGCACTGAAAGTGATTTCAATAAATTTAAAGCTGTTCGAATAAATTTCACAAACTGAAATAAACACCTTAGTTGTATTCAAAAAAATCAATAAATATTCTGACAATTAAAAAAGAATTAAGTCAAACTCAGCCAGCAAAAGGCTGGCCGAGTGCTTAATTTTTGGGTCGTAAATGCCCATTTGTGGAGCCGACCGGACTCGAACCGGTGTCCAAACATCGTGACCATTAGCTTTCTACATGCTTATTTCTTTATTAGTTGTCGGCCATGCACCGGAAAAGAACAAACCAATACATGACTTAGCTGGATGGTCTTAAGCAATAGGCACAGCCTACTATTGCAGCATCCTCTTTTGTTTTGAGTCGGCGGCGGCACCTGGAAAGAAGCGAACCTGTGCGGCGGCCCAAATGGTTACCTAATCACTGATTAAGCAGCCATGGCATACTGTGTATTGCCAATTAATGGTTGAATATTCAGATTAAAGTGCTAATTATCCAACGCACTGCATGCTTACACCAACCGTAACCTATGCTGTCAAAACCAAAACGGCCCCATAAGTTTTATTTAAACAATCTCCAGAAGTCTAACCCCAAAGCGTATGCCATTAATCCCATTAGGAGGATCATACCTGCCATTTGTGCATATTCCATGAATTTATCGCCAGGTTTTCTTCCTGAAACCATTTCATACAACGTAAATAGGGCATGTCCGCCATCCAATGCAGGAATTGGCAGAATATTCATAAAAGCCAGTACAATCGAGAAAATGCCCGTCAAGGTCCAAAAACGTTCCCAATCCCAAACGCCCGGAAAAGTATTACCAATGCTAATCACACTACCCAAAGAATCACTGGCATTTACTTTACCGGTAAACAACTGCTTCAAACCGGTTACATATCTGCTCAAAGTTTCCCAACAACGATTAAAGCCAATTGGAATAGAGGCTAAGAAATCGTATTGAATATGTTCTGTCCCCAATAGTTCCAACGGACTAACTTGAAAAAATCCGATGGCACCCTTATCATTCACCAATGCTTTGATCTGTACCGTATCGGTTCCTCTTACTGCAGTTAATACAGCAATCTTATTGGCTGCTGCTTTTTTTAATTGATCAAACTGGTGATAATATTGGAATGAATGACCATTAAAAGCAATCAACGTATCCCCTTTTTTTAATTCTCCGGCATTAAATACAGCTGTATTGCTCACAGAATCCACAATCACAGGATACTGAGGCACCAACATACCGCTGAACTTTTTTTGCTCAACAATTTTTTTCATAAAGTCAGCTGGTACCGCAATATTTACAGATTGACCATCTCTTATCACCGTTAACTGTTTTGCTTCAGTTAACACCAACTCTGATTCAAGTGTACCAAAATTAACAATGGGCTTGCCATCCATGGCTACTACATTATCGCCATCTTTTAATCCAATGGATTGACCCAATGAATCAACATGAACACCATACTTTAAATTTTTTACTGGCAATTGTTCGTCTCCCCAATACCAGGTAATGCCAATAAATATGACGATTGCCAAAAGCACATTCACCACAACCCCACCAATCATAATGATCAATCTTTGCCAAGCAGGTTTAGACCTGAATTCCCAAGGTTCAGCAGGCTTTTTTAATTGCTCTTTATCCATGCTTTCATCAATCATGCCTGCAATTTTTACATAGCCTCCAAAAGGAATCCAGCCTAATCCATATTCTGTTTCGCCTTTTTTCTTTTTGAATAAACTAAACCAAGGATCAAAGAATAAATAAAATTTATCTACCCTGCAACCAAACCATTTGGCAGGCAAAAAATGACCCAATTCGTGCAATACCACCAAAATGGAAAATGACAAAATGAATTGGCCTGCTTTTACGCCAACACTAATCCAATCAATTGCTAATAAACTCATATAATAAATGCCTTCTTTTTGCTCAATAAAAAATTACATATGTAATAAGGAAGCGGCAAAGTTACGTGCCTCAGCGTCGCTGTCAAAATAGTCTTGTAAACTTGGCTTTTCAACAAATGGAATTTTATGCATGGTTTGTTCAACCACTTCTGTGATGTCGAGGAAGCCAATTCTATTTCTGAGGAAAGCAAAAACAGCCATTTCGTTGGCAGCATTCATCACGCATGCGGTATTCCCTCCTTTGTACAAGGCTTCTGTTGCCAATGCCAAATTGCGGAAGGTTTTAATGTCTGGTTCTTCAAATGTTAAAGTACCAGGTTTTTTAAAATCATACCTTGGAAACGTATTTGGAATTCGCTGCGGAAATGCCAATGCATATTGAATAGGCAGTTTCATATCTGGCAAACCCATTTGAGCCTTAATGCTGCCATCTTCAAACTGAACCATACTGTGAATAATGCTTTGTGGATGAATCACCACTTGAATTTGATGGGCTTCTAAATTAAACAGCCATTTGGCTTCAATCATTTCGAGCCCCTTATTCATTAATGTAGCAGAGTCAATGGTAATTTTAGCACCCATAGACCAGTTGGGATGTTGAAGCGCATGATCGCGTTTTACATTCACCAAAAAATTGGGTTTCTTTCCAAGAAAAGGTCCACCGCTGGCGGTTAAAATAATTTTTTCAATTTTATTTCTACCCTCTCCTACCAAGCATTGAAAAATAGCAGAATGTTCACTATCTACCGGAATGACAGCAATTCTTTTTTCTGCAGCTTTACGCATCACCAAATCACCCGCCACAACCAATGTTTCTTTATTAGCGAGTGCAATGGGCTTGCCTAATTCAATGGCGTTTAAAGTTGGCTTTAATCCGGCATAGCCAACAATTGCAGCCAACATCATATCGTAACAATCCACTGAAGCGGCTTCTGCTAAAGCATCTTCACCAGCAAATACTTTCACATTGGTTTGAGCTAAAGCAGCTTTAACGGTTTGGTATTTTTTTTCGTCCCCAATTACAACAATGTTTGGATTAAACAGCATGGCTTGTTTAATCAGTAATTCATCATTGCTTTGAGCCGTCAGAATTTCAGCACTGAATAATTCAGGATTGGCTTTAATTACATCCAAAGCTTGTGTGCCAATAGAACCAGTGGAACCGAATATGGCGATGCGTTTTTGACTCATAGGTATATTATCCTTTAACAGTGGGCATAGGTACACAATATATGCCAAAATTTGCCTTAAGCATAAGCCGTTTAAACAAATTGAAGCAGACCCTCTGCAATTTGTCGATCATTGCTCAAGCGAGGTACTTTGTTTTGTCCGCCCAGCTTCCCAATCAATTTCATATAATCAATAAATCCGTTCTTTTTTACCAAATGAATTTTTAAAGGCAGCAGAATATGCCCCTTCATCAAGTCTTGGTAATACACATTACGCTGACTTAACGCATCATTTAAGTAACTACTAAACCCAGCTAAATCAGTGGGCAAAGATTCAAATTCAATAAACCATTCATGATAACTTTTGCCCTCCCCTTGTTGAATCATCGGCGCCACAGTAAACTCAGTGACTTTGGCGGGGAATGCTTCAATGGTGGCCTTTAAAGCACCTTCAACTTCTTCACCAATCACGTGCTCCCCAAAAGCAGAAATAAAATGTTTGGTTCTGCCTGTTACCACTATACGGAATGGATTTAAACTGACGAATTTGATAGTGTCTCCAATATTATAGCCCCACAAACCAGCGTTGCTGTTGATGATGAGCGCATAATTTTGACCAAGTTGTACATCCTTCAAACTTAATCTGGTAGGCGATGCATTGAAAATTTCATCAGCAGGAATGAATTCGAAATAAATACCACTGTTGGTATTCAATAACATACCGGGTTGATCTTGGGTATCTTGAAATGCAAAGAACCCTTCACTGGCCGGGAACAATTCAATGGAGTCAATTTTTTTACCGATGCTTTCAAACAGTCTGGCTTTGTAAGGTTCAAAGTTCACCCCTCCTTGAACCATGACACTGAAATTAGGAAACAGGGTTGAAATATTTTTACCAGTTTTCTCAATCAGCCGATCAAAATACATTTGCATCCATGGTGGTATCCCACTGATTAAAGTCATGTCTTTTTGCATGGTTTCCAAGACAATTTGATCGAGCTTGGTTTCCCAGTCCTCAATACAATTGGTTTCAAAACTGGGCAATTGGTTAGACCTCAGATATGCTGGTATATGATGATTCACAATCCCACTTAATCTGCCAGTTGGAATATCCCCCGTTCTTTCTAATACAGGCGACCCACTTAAAAAAATCATTTTACCATTGGCAAACCCACTGTTCCCCGTCTCTGCCATATAACAAAACAGGGCATTTCGGGCCGTTTGAATATGGTTGGGAATGGAGTCCTTGGTGATGGGAATATATTTGACCCCGCTAGTTGTTCCGCTGGTTTTGGCAAAGTAAATGGGCTTACCCTTCCACAACACATTGGCTTTTCCTTGCTTTATCTGTTCAATATAAGGTTTCAACAATTCATAGTCTCTAATAGGCACCGCCTGAGCAAATCCCGCGTGATCAGCCACTTCAGCCAAACGGTGGTCTTTGCCAAATTGGGTACCAGCACCATGTTTCAATAAGGATTTGAAGATGATTTCCTGGTGTTGCACCGCCTGCATCATCCCTTTTCGGGTCTTATTATATATTACATTGGCAAAGGGCTTTGCCAGTAAAGATTTAAAGTTCATAGGCTAAAATTGATACCAGAGGAGCAAAAATAGGCTTATCGGCGTCCGTTTTGGCGGCTCAAGCACTAAATTTGTGATAATTTATTTCTAAAATCTTTGTGATATATCCCTTGAAAACCCTACCTTTGCCGTCCTAATTTTGGACAGCTATGTTAGCAATAGTAAAAATCGCAGGTCAACAATTTAAAGTACAAGTAGGTCAAAATTTGTACGTTCCCCACCTGCAGGGTAAAACCGGAGACAAAGTAGAGTTTAACGATGTACTGTTCGTAGACAACGGCGGTAACATTTCAACAGGTGATGCTGTAAAAGCAACTGTGAAAGCGGAAATCGTTAGCGACCTGGTACAAGGCGAAAAAGTGATCGCCTTTAAAATGAAAAGAAGAAAGGGCTTTCGCAAGAAGCACGGACACAGAACGCATTATACCAGAATTAAAATCGAAAGCATCGCTTAGTAATTAACACTTTATTGGTGTAAACCAATAATTTAAAATCATACAATTATGGCACACAAAAAAGGGGAAGGTAGTGTTAAGAACGGTCGTGATTCACAGAGCAAACGCTTAGGTGTAAAAATCTATGGTGGTCAGCCTGCACTATCCGGTAACATTATTATTCGTCAAAGAGGCACACAATATCACCCAGGTAAAAATGTAGGTGTTGGTACAGACTTCACTTTATTTGCATTAACTGATGGTATTGTAGAGTTCAAAAAAGGCAAATCAGACAGAACAACCGTATCTGTTTTACCAGCAGAAGCCACTGCATAAAAAATTTTTTTTGTAGTTCCAAATACAAATTTTATTTTTAATGTATTATTTACTAACCATTAAATCTAAAAAACATGGCAACTGCAAAAAAAGCCGCTCCTAAAAAAGCCGCTGCAAAGAAAGCCGCTCCTAAAAAAGCTGCTGCAAAAAAAGCTGCTCCTAAAAAAGCTGCTGCTAAAAAAGCTGCTCCTAAAAAGGCTGCTGCTAAGAAAGCTGCTCCTAAAAAAGCCGCTAAGAAAGCTGCTCCTAAAAAAGCTGCTAAGAAAGCTGCTCCTAAGAAAGCCGCTAAGAAGAAGTAATTTTCTTCTCATTTCTCAAGCAGAAATAGATTTAAGGCCCGTTCCAATTTTGGAACGGGTTTTTTATTTGCCCAAACGCCATTGAGTACCTAATTTTCCAACATGATAACCAACGATGCCATTTCCGATAATTTTACTTTGTTAGCTAAACTCATGGATATCCATGGAGAAAATTCATTTAAAGCCAAATCCTATGCTGCTGCGGCTTTCAGCGTAGACAAACTGAGTACACCACTTTCAGAAATGCCTACAAATGACATCTTCGGAATCAAAGGCATTGGAGAAAGTGCGGGCAAACGCATCGTAGAAATGTTGCAAACCGGTAAGCTGCAAATCTTAGAAGATATTGTTCAAAAAACACCGCCTGGCATTTTAGAAATGCTCACGATCAAAGGCATAGGGCCCAAAAAAATTGCCACGATTTGGAAGGAATTAGAGATTGAAACCTTAGGTGAATTATTGTATGCTTGTAATGAAAACAGGCTCACCCTGTATAAAGGCTTTGGTGAAAAAACACAAGCCAATATTAAAGCATCAATAGAATTTTATTTGGGAACCATGGGCAGATACTTGTATCAACAAGTTGACATTTTTACAAGCGAACTGCAACAAGTATTAACCCAATCCATCCTTGCACAATTTCATATTACTGGACAAATGAGACGACAGATGGACATCATTGATTCCATCGATTGGGTGACTACAGCACCAGAAAATCTATTAAAAGCACAAATGAGCCAACTCGGATTTACCCTTAAATCTGCGCAAACGACTCAATTAATATTTACCAACCCACAAAATATTACGGTACAATTTTGGTTAACAACACCAGCTGATTTTTATGCAACATTATTTGAAACCAGTTGCAGTGAATTATTTTTAACAACCTGGATTAACACCACTGGATGGAATAAAGCTGCTGCATATGCATCAGAAGATGCCATCTTTTCAAGCTACAATTGTTGCCCTATCCCACCCTGCCAACGAGAAACTGATACAGTGATTGCGCAAGCCATGCAAAATGGTTTGTCCACATTGATAGAAGTAGAAGACATCAAAGGCATTATACATTCACATAGCACTTGGAGTGATGGTGGTTACAGCATCAAAGCAATGGCAGAAGCAGCAATGGCAAAGGGTTTGGCGTATTTAGTGATCAGTGACCACTCTAAATCTGCTTTTTATGCTAATGGACTCAGCATTGAAAGTGTCGCCAAACAGCACCAAGAGATTGCTTTGCTCAATCAACAAATGGCCCCATTCAAAATATTTAAAAGTATTGAAAGCGATATTTTAAATGATGGCAGTTTAGATTACCCAGACGAGGTATTAAACAGTTTTGATTTGGTAATTGCTTCTGTACATTCTAATTTAAAAATGTCTGAAGAGAAGGCCAATGCCCGATTATTGAGGGCCATAGAAAACAAATACACGTCAATACTGGGGCATATGACTGGCAGATTACTCTTGAGTAGAGCAGGCTATCCGATTAATCATGCGTTGATCATTGATGCCTGTGCAGCCAACGGAGTGGTCATTGAATTGAATGCACACCCCAGAAGACTCGACATTGATTGGCGATGGATTGAATACGCATTACAAAAGCATGTACTCATTTCAATCAATCCAGATGCACATACCATTGATGGATTCAGTGATGTAAAATATGGTGTTTTGGTTGCACAAAAAGCAGGACTCAATAAGGCGCAAAACTTAAGCAGCTTTAGTTTACAAGACTTTGAATTATTTGTAGCCCAGCAACAAAACAAACGACGCTAATATGGTTAAACTGTGGGCAATTGAATATAAAAATTAGTGCCCACGCCATCTTCTGATTCATAATAAATACTGCCGTTGGCATGTTCTACAATGCCCTTACAAATAGCCAAGCCAAGCCCAGTACCAGCAGTTTTAGTGGTAAAATTAGGACGGAACATATTGTCTTTCATGGCTGCTGGAATGCCACCTGATAAATCTTTGATGGCAATCAAAATGGTATGGCCTTTGTTTTCTAAAGCAACGGTAATATTGGCTTTGCCTTCTAAGTCTTTCCCCGCTTCAACCGAATTCTGAATCAAATTCATAAATAACCGATTGATTTGTACTTTATCCGATTCAATGATGGCATTGGAAGACCGATCATCCACATGAATCACCACACTGGTATCTCCTGCATATAAATTTTGCATGGATTGAATGGAATCAAGCACAGAAAACTGTTCGAGCTTTACAATACCAATATTGGCAAACTGAGAAAAGTCACTCGCAATTTTAGCCAATTGATCAATTTGTTCAATCAAGGTTTTGGCCAAATTATTGCTTAAGGTATTTACATTCGGGGCCCCTTGTGCAATGGCATTTTGTAAATACTGAATGCTCAATTTCATAGGCGTCAACGGATTCTTAATTTCATGTGCTACTTGGCGAGCCATTTCACGCCAAGCACCTTCCCGCTCCGTTTTGGCCAATGACACAGCACTCAATTCCAATTTACGCACCATATTATTGTACTCGTTCACCAAAACCCCAATTTCATCGTCTCTATTCCACTCTATTTGCTGATTCTTGGCCCCCAAATTCATTTTCTGCATCGTTGCGCCAATTAAACTTAAAGACGCCGTAATGCGATTGGTGATAAAGAATGCAATGGCACCGGCCAATAAAAAAATAAATGCATTTAGGTTGATCAAAGTTGCTAAGAAACCAGAGATCTCTTGGTTTAGTTCAATCTGCGAATTGAGGTAAGGAATATTGAGATAACCATAGGTATCGCCCATTTCAGTCATCAAGGGAATATAAATGCTGAGATACCCAAACTGCCCGATACTTTCAGACTGTATAAACCGAACCCGATTTTTACGGCGCATTTCCGTGTACGCAACGGGTTCCATTTTTTTGCTCAGTAAATTTTTATTGTAAATATATGGTTGGGTAGAAATAAGCAAATCGCCATTGGCATCGTAATAATTGATGTCTACATTGTGCAAGTCGGATACTTCAGAAATCACTTGCTCCAACTCATTTTTAATACCCGTTGAACTGGGCTCATCATCTAATGCCAGAATGCTGATGACTTTGCCATTCATTTCATTCGCCATCATTTGAATAGACTTCGACAATCGTTCTTCGTTAGATCGGTTATACCGGTAAATAAAAAATGAAATAGTGGCTACCCCAATGACTAAAAAAGAGAATACACTGACAAAAATAATGGTGGCTTGAATTTGAGAGCGAATATTTAAACGAAGCAATTGTTTAACCACCGTTAATTTAAACCGGGCTTTAATCACCAATGTGCCAATATGAAAAGTAAAAATGATGAACAGAAACGAACAGAATAAATACGCAAACAAAGTCACTGATTCAATGAACCAACTGTTTCTTTTAACAATGGCTACCTGACGGTCATTACCAGCATTGTACCAGAGTTCCGAATAGTCTTTTTCGTTTTTATAAGTGAATTCAAATTGAGGTACTGAAGCTATTGGCAGTTTTGTAGGGAAACTATAATTATTAAAATGGTTGATGATTTTGCCTTTATAATAAATGGCATAAGCATAATGGCTATTAAGGTCTTCAATCATATCCTGAGATTGGTTAAATAACTCAGGGTAAAGGGCTTCACTTTTGTAACGCTTCGATTTCATCATTACAAAGAGATAGCCAATTGGTGCATTGGCCCTTTCCACAATTACTTGATAGATATAATTAAAGCCGGCAATATTGTTTTCGTAAATAAACAAATTAGGGATATCTGTTGTAGCAGCCTGATTCAATACCAAAGTTTTGATAGAAGAATAATTCAAGGAATCCTCATTAAACAGTGGATGAAAAAGACTGTCAAACGTATAAATGCGGGTGTCGTACTTATTCAAATACCCAGAAAAATTCTGATTAATTAAACTGTCTTTAATGAATTTATTGGCGTACTCACTTTCTTGAAATCGTTCGAAATTCTCGCTTAAAAAATTATTATTGAAATTGGTTGCCGCTATTTTTAACAGACTTTCCCCTGAGGGGTCTGTTTGAATGGCCAGCCTTTCAGCAATGCGTTTTCTTTGTTCAAATTCAACCAGTCTGTTTTGATAAATCACCAAGGCCGCAATGGACAAGGCAAAGAGCATGACCCAAAAAATAAAAAAAGACGATTTAACGATCGGTATTTTTAAATCGCTTAATCGCCATTTAATGATCAACATGAATACAATTAACCATGCCATCAAAGCGAAGTCAATATTGATTTCTGCAGTTTTATCAAGCAATAAGATGTTGGCAAATCCACTTAAAATGATGGCCAATATCGGTATTCCCAACTTAGTGTCTTTGTGCAAAATAGGCACCAATAACACTTGTGACCAATAGAAAAAACCCAGGGCCAAAAAACAAAGAATGACAATACTCAGCGTACTGTAAATAGTTAAACTAAAGAAGTTGGTGACATCAAAAGAAATCTTTGCGTCTCGAACCAAACTTTGAATAATCCCTAATATAATAAACGCCACACTTGTGTAAACAAATAAATTCAATCCGATTTTAAAGCCACTTGCAGGGGTTGAAGGCAATGTTAAAGGAATCGTATAATGATTCTTAACATAGCGCATGATCCAATAAAACAAGATGGCATTCACCAATAAATCACCTAGGGATGGATGAATAAAGTTAGACGCATAAATAGAGGGGTCAAATAAAGGGAGTTTGGCATAATCAAAAGGGAAAGGCACCAGATACGAGAAGCCTCTTAGCAGAAGAATGGAGAGCAGCAAGAAAACAAAACCCGATTGAAAGCCTAACTGATCAAATAACTCAATAGAAATAGCATGGATAAACAAACAGATCAACAAAACTGCCATGATTCTTAGTAGAATCGTAATCAAATCATAAGAAACAAATTGCTTGCCTTCTTTTAAATGGATGCTGAATAAATAAGTGCCATCACTGCTTAGGATGGGTGTATCATCAGCCGAATTGGTTAACTCATATTGCTCATCTAATCCAGGAAAGTCCGCAAAATCTGCAGTGAAATATTTGTTTTGTATAAAATAAGCCCATTTAATTGGCAACATATTCACCACCAAATATTGATGGCCTCTCAAGCGGATGGCTTGCTTCGTCAATAAAAACTGCCCATTACTTGTATTTAAAAATTCAGTGGCTGGTATGGTTTGTAAAGCCGCATTAGGTACAGCCATTTTATTGGTATTCCAGTACAATTCATTGAATTGCTGATTGCCCAATACTTCATAAATAAACAACCCAGCCCCGCCCCTTTCTAATTCAAGGGCAAGTTTGGCATTGGTAGAATCAAAGATGAGTTGCGCTAATTGGGCAGTATCTGCAGTGAATGTTTTGAATGAGGCCTCCGATTCATGAATGCGATATTCTAAATTGTCTTTTACTTTTTCTGGACCAGAATTATAACTGAAATAATTAGAAAAAATAAAGGAGATCGTGTATAACCAAGCAGCAGTTATAATTAAATAACCATTTTTATAGGCTGCATGCTGAATCTTGGTTAACAATGGATCAATTTTTATGTTTTACAGAATTCCACAGTTCATCCATCTGCGCTAGGCTTAAATTGGCCAGTGATTGTTGTTGACTGGCTGCAATGGCTTCCATAGCTTTAAATCGTTGGATGAACTTTTGATTGGTCTTTTCTAAAGCCGCTTCGGGATCTATCTGCAAAAACCGTGCATAATTGATTAAACTGAATAAAATATCTCCAAATTCAGCTTCCATATTGGCCGAATCATTCGAATCAATGGCTTCCTTAAATTCGTCCACTTCTTCTTCTACTTTTTTCCAAACATCTTCTTTATGCTCCCATTCAAATCCAACCTGTTTGGCTTTCTCTTGAATTCGAAGGGCTTTAACCACTGCAGGCAGGGATTTGGGCACGCCTTCTAAAATTGATTTATTGGCTTGTCCTTCAGCCGATTTGATTTTTTGCCAATTCCGCTTCACTTCTTCTTCATCCGTCACTTTTGTATCGCCATAAATATGCGGATGCCGTCTAACCAATTTTTCGGCAATGCTTTGCAATACGTCTTCCAATACAAATTGCTCTTGCTCAGTCCCAATTTTAGCATAAAACAAAAGATGTAAGAACAGATCACCTAATTCCTCTTTGATACCCTGCCAATCATTGGCATCAATAGCGTCTACCAATTCATACAATTCCTCAATGGTCATGGCGCGCAAACTGTGAATGGTTTGTTTTTGATCCCAAGGGCACTGAGCCCTCAATTCATCCATTATGGTTACCAATCTTAAAAAAGCGTCTGCAGTTTTGTTCATTGTATTAAATAATCAAGAATGAGAATAAAATAAACACTAAAAAGAGCATCGAAAAAACAATTGAATTAATCATCAACAACAAGAAAAACTTCAAAATGGTTTTTCTTCTGGATTGATTATAATATTTACGTAATGATTTATACCAATAAAACATTAACAGCCATCCTGCCACACCAGATGAAATAAAGCCATCTAAATAATTGACCCCATCTTCAGCTTTGAATGTATGCAAACCAACTGCTGTAAACAGCATATTCAAGCACATGATCAAGAATAGAATGATAAAAAAGGCTGCGTACAAATGCAAGGTATACACCACGTGGTCTGCATAATAATACTTGTTTTTTCGAGCGTATAAAACAAATAAAATAAAGGCAAATATGGGTAAGGATACAAAAAGCAACTTGGGGAACTGATGTGTAAACACATCAAAGAGTTTGGACAATAGTACTTTTCCGTCAGGATATTTCTCTTTTAATTCTAAGTTTCTTCTGGTCAGTTTTTCAATAATATATCCGTCCCGCTTGTCTTTGGGCAATTTAGCCTGCACCGAATCATAATCACGTAAACTAGCATAACTCCTTTTAAAAGTGAGCAAATTGGTATTTTTTGTAGAATCTTTAGAATTTTTTGGGATACTGTCTTCAACCTTATCAGTTTTCACAGCAAAGAAAAACAGAAAGAAAAAAGCAGAGGTAAAAATATACAACCGAATGGGATGTAAATAATCTGCTCTTCTACCCCTTAAATGTTCCTGAGATAAAAGCCCTGGCTTCAATAACAGGGTTTTCATCGTGCTGAAGAACTTCCCATCAAAATGAAACAAATCAAACACAAAATGTGCCAACATATGTCTGAATTTTTCTCTGGGCTCAACATTCTCCTGCCCACAAATATGGCAAAAGCGGCCATGTACCACGGCATTACAATTCAAACAGTTTTTTTCTTGGCGTTCTTTTAAGTGAGACAAGGGTAAATTTTTATCTAAAATACACAATTAGCGGCTTGTATGGAATACCCATTTAAGATTGTATTTTTGAATAAACCCTGTACATGAAGTGGCGAGTCCTTTTGGTTGTTTTATTGGTTCACCAAACAGTTTGGAGTCAGTATTATTTAAATGATTGTGTCGGCTTAACCCAATCGCAAGAGAAATACCAACTCATGCGTAAACACAGAATCAAATTAATAGAAGCTACCAGCCTAGAAGCAGATGGCTCAGCTACGCCCGGATTTATATTACAACAAACCTTGCCTACCGATGGTAAAAAAATGATTACGACCATTGGCCAACAAAACAGCCCCGTTGAAACCATTACCAATTTTTACGAATTGAGTAAGCTGAAAAAAACAGTTGTAAAACGACTAAGCCTAGAAACAAAAACTGAGTTTTTCTATAATAACAAGGGATTACTTGAAAAACTGGTCTCCACCACGATTGATTCTAACCAATTAATGCCAGTAAGTGAAACCCATTTTTGGACCTATGGTACCAATGGCGCCCCTACCCAAATGTTGAAATGGGGCAACAGCATTGATACCTTACAAGTCCATTTTTTATCGGATAGTACGGGACTTGTTTTAGAAGAATATTGGATGAAAAAAGGCAAAACCATTGAAACCTACTATTACTATTATGCCAATCAACGTTTAACCGATGTGGTGCGTTATAATCAAAAAGCAAAAAAACTCTTACCAGATTTTGTTTACGAATACAATGACCAAAATCAATTAACGCAAATGGCACAGTTTGATGGAAAATCAATGGTGTATTGGACATACACGTATGACCAAAATGGATTAAGAGCCAGTGAAACAGCCAGAGACAAACAAAAAAACATCCTCACCAAAATCAATTACCGTTTTGAAAAACACTAATGCATATACCCATAAAATAGCCACAGGTATTTTATCATTTGGCATGTCTGGAAGAGTGTTTCATGCCCCATTTATTCAGCATCATCCAGGCTTTGATTTAGTTGGCATAGTAGAGCGAACCAAAAATGACGCTGCTGCATTGTATCCCGATGCAACAATTTATCAATCAGTTGACGCGCTCTTGCAAAATAAAGCCATTGCATTAGTGGTGGTAAACACTCCTACCCATACCCATTTTGATTTTGCCAAGAAAGCTCTAGAAGCAGGCAAACACGTAATTGTTGAAAAAGCTTTCACCACAACAGCGGCTGAGGCGAAGACCCTTACAGCACTTGCCGACTCACTAGGGTTGGTTTTATCCGTTTACCAAAACAGAAGATGGGACAGTGATTTTAGCACGGTTCTTCAAATGATTCAATCAAAACAATTAGGCGATATACATACGGCTGCTTTTCAATTTGATCGATTCAAAACGCAGCTCAGCGTAAAACTACACAAAGAAACGCCGAATGCTGGCGCAGGTTTACTGTTGGATTTAGGCCCACACTTAATAGATCAAGCACTCTATGCGTTTGGTATGCCGCAAGCAGTATCCGCGGATATCAGATGCCTCCGCCCCCATTCGCAGGTAGACGATGATTTTACCATCATTTTGTATTACCCAACATTAAGGGTAACGCTCAAAAGCAGTTTATTGGTTAAGGAACCCTTGCCTGCATTCGTTTTACATGGAACAAAAGGCTCTTTCATCAAACAGCGGGCAGATGTTCAAGAGGCGGCTTTAATCAACCAAGCCATCCCATTTACTGAACAATGGGGCGAAGAGCCCGCAACAGCAATGGGTTTATTGCACATAGAAAAAGATGGGCAAGATTACAGCACTTATATACCAACGCTCAAAGGAAATTATGGGGCATTTTATGAAGGCATGTATCAAACCATTGCTCACCAAGCAGCTTGTTTGGTTACCGGGCAAGATGGATGGAATGTGATGACCATCATTGAAGCTGCTCAAAAGAGCCATGCCCAACAAAGCGTGGTAAATATCTCAGTTTAATCGTTGGCAATAATTTTTGATTTATCCCAAGCACCATCAGGCTTATGCTCTACAAAGCGTTTGTCTTCGGCCAATAATTTTTCTTGCTGGGCAATTTCTTCTTTTACTGATTGTACATAACTGTCTGAATTATGGCGATGCTTGGCTAATTTATATAAAGCAGTATTGTCGTGCGCAATGAACTCATTGGCTTTTCTTAAAGAGGTATATTTTCTAAAACCCAACTCACTCAGGATGTCTACGCCCATGTATACCGACGCGTGTATTGATTCTCTATAAATATTTTCAACCCCTTGATCAATTAACTCATAAGCATCCACGCGATTCTTGGCTCTGAAAAAAAGTTTTAAATGGGGATAATGCTTGGCAACCAATTCTGAGAGCTCAATATTTTTATCAGGTACATCCAAGGCTGAGACCAAAATTTTTGCTTTAGCAGCACCAGCAGCTTCCAATATATCCATTCTGGTGACGTCTCCATAAAACACTTTAAACCCCATTTTACGAAGCAACAATACTTGGTCACTGTTGTTGTCTAAGATGGTGGCTTCAATACCATTGGCGCGCAAAAACCTACCCAGCGTGCTACCGAAATGCCCAAAGCCAGCAATGATGATGTCGTTATGGCCTTGAATGTCTGCTTGGTATTCAACATTGCCTTTACGTTTTTTATACCATACGCCAGAGAACCATTTTTCATCTAAAAACAATAATATGGGTGAAACAATCATGCTGATGGTAATCACTGCCATATATAAGTCTAATTCGGGTTTGTTGATCATATTGAGTGTACCAATAGACCCTAACAAAATAAAAGCAAACTCACCCACTTGTGAGAGCAACAAAGTGAACATAATTTTTTGTTGCAACTCATGCTTAAATAGTGCAGCCACAACAAATAAAACCACTGATTTGATTAACATAAACAACAGAACGGTTTGGATGATTTGCAAGGGTTGATGCACAATCAAACCAAAATTGATGGTTGATCCAACTGCTGTAAAAAACAAACCCAATAAAATGCCTTTGAATGGCTCCAAATTACTTTCAAGCTCATGCCGGAATGCACTATTGGCCATTAAAACACCAGCTAAGAAAGCCCCAAGCGCTGCACTAATACCAGCCAATTGCATCAACCAAGACACGCCTATAACCAAAAACAAAGCCGATGCAGTGAACAATTCACGCATATGTACTTTGGCTATCCAATGCAAAAAAGGACTAAACACATATTTCCCTAAAAAGACAATGATGAGTACCGCCACCAATATGGTGATGGTTGGATATTGGTCGATCATTCCTAAAATACCTGACCGACTGTTCAACTGATTCTTTGGAACATCTGCTAATAAAGGAATGATGGCCAAAATAGGAATGACGGCAATATCTTGAAACAACAAAACAGCAAAAGAAGATTTGCCAGCATGCGTTTTGTCTAAATTTTTTTCTTTTAAAGTTTGTAATACAATTGCGGTAGAAGACATAGCAAAAGTGAGCGCTAATGCAATGGCCGTATTGAATGCATACGATTGTAAATAATAAAACAATCCAAAGAAAAGCAATGCAGTCAACAACATTTGCAATCCGCCCATTCCTAAAATTCTTCTGCGCATGCGCCAAAAAGATTCAGGGTTTAATTCAAGTCCAATTAAAAACAACATCATCACCACGCCAAATTCAGCGGCGTGCATAATATCTTCCCCTTCATTCCCAATAAAGCCGAAAACAAATGGGCCAATAACAATGCCAGCAATAATATATCCCAACACACTGCCTATCCCCAATTTTTTAGCGATGGGAACAAAAATTAAAGCAGCCCCTAAAAAAATCATGGCGTTTTGTAAAACTGATGCTCCCATTGTGCTGCATTTATTTGATTAAAATGTTCAACCGTTGATAGTTTCTCAACATCAATTGATTCGTTCATTAAAAAATGAACAATCTGGGCATATTGAATCATGTATTCCTCAATATCCTTATCCAATAAGCGATTGGCGCCTGGCACAATGAATGGAGGCAAATAGACCATTTGACACAGATTGGCGGTTTGTTCAAAAGAATTTAAAAACTGGCGGTGGGTAAATTTGTTTTTACCTTCCGGCTGATACACATTGAAATTACCACCCGAGGTGATTACATTCATCACCCACTTACCGGCCAACATTTTGCCATTTGAGCCATAAGCCCATCCATATTCTAAAACCAAATCTAACCATTGCTTCATCAAAGGCGGGCAGTTGTACCAATAAAATGGATGGTGCCAAATAATCATATCGTGTTCCAGTAAAAGAGCCTGCTCTGCTTTAATGTTGATGTTAAAATCTGGATATAATTCGTACATGTCTCTGAATGTGACGCCATTTAATTGCTGAACGCCTTCAATCAATTTGGCATTCACGCGACTGTCTTCAAAGCGAGGATGAAAAAATAATATCAATAATTTTTTATTAGACATGAAAGCTGTTTGAATGAGTCATGCCAATTTAAGTGTATTTGAGCGATTTTTCAGTTGTAAAAAAGTAAAAATTGATTGGGTCACTACAACCATCCAGCCATTCATTTGCTCATTTTTAATTATCTTAACTCAAATAATCAATTATGCGTAATTATTTGGCTGAAAAATGAATTACGAATGGCATCAGTATATCAACCCATGAAATCAGATTCATTCAATGCGGCCAACTATTTGAAGCCGCTTTTGAACAAATTTAAAGCAGCGGCCAATCCTCAAAATGCATTGGGGATGAAAGCGTATATGTTGCATCAGTTTAAATTCTATGGCATTAAAACCCCAGAAAGAGATGCCATTGTAAAAGCATTTTTAAAAACCAATCAGTTGACTGATGCAACTGCATTAGCAGGAGTTGTGCAATACATGTGGGAACAAGCAGAAAGAGAATGGCAATATGCAGCTATTGATGTATTTAAATCGCATTCATTTTTATGGACACCCAGCGCCCATCAACTGATGCAATTTTGTTTAACACATCAAAGTTGGTGGGATACCGTAGATGGCATTGGAAGCGATTGGTTACCGCAATATTTTAAGTTATTTCCAGAAAAGATGTTGCCCATCACCAAAAAATGGAACCAGTCTAGCAATATCTGGTTACAAAGAAGCAGCATTCTGTTTCAACGGTCATTTAAAACAAATACCAATACAGTATTGCTTGAAACCTATATTTTACAACACCAAGCATCCAAAGAATTTTTTATTCAAAAAGCCATTGGCTGGGCCTTGAGAGAATACAGCAAAACCAATCCAGCATGGGTAAAATCATTTGTAAAAAGCCACGATTTAGCCCCTTTGAGCAAAAGGGAGGCCTTGAAAAGGATAACTAGTTGATTTTTTAATTTAACTTGAAAGTTAAAAGTATTACAATGAAAAATATTTTACTAACAACGTCTGCGCTATTTCTTTTTGTTGCTTGTAAACAAAATAATGCTGAAACTGATTTTAAAAAAATTGAAGTGAAATACCCCTTTGCAAAAAAAGACAGCTCTGTAAAAGACATTTATTTTGGTACTACTGTTGCCGACCCTTATCGCTGGTTGGAAAATGATACTTCAGCGGAGACCATCGCCTGGGTGAAAGAAGAAAATAAAGTAACGGATGCTTATTTATCCAGTATCCCTTTTTTATCTTCCATTCAATCTAGATTAAAAGAATTATGGAATTACGATAAATATTCTGCTCCATTTAAAGAAGGTGACTACAATTACTATTCTAAAAAAACAGGGTTGCAAAATCAAGCAGTTATTTACCGTCAAAAAGAAGGGCAAAAAGCGCCAGAGGTTTTTTTAGACCCCAATACATTTTCTTCTAATGGAACTACCTCATTGGCAGGCATGAATTTTTCTGCGGATGGATCTTTTTGTGGTTACCAAATTTCGGAAGGTGGTAGCGATTGGAGAAAACTCATTGTTTTAAATGCGATTACCAAAGAACAAATTGGTGACACATTAACGGATATAAAATTTAGCAGTGTCGCTTGGAAGAAAAATGAAGGTTTTTATTATAGCAGTTATGATAAACCAAAAGAAGGCAGTCAATTAGCAGGAAAAACCGATCGTCATAAATTGTATTACCATCGCTTAGGTCAACCGCAAAGTGATGACCAGCTTGTGTTTGGAGGAGATATCACTCCAAGAAGATATGTTGGCGCAAGTATTTCTGAGAATGAAAAATGGCTATTCATTTTTGCAGCCAATAGTACTTATGGCAATGAAATGTATGTACAAGATCTTACCAAGCCTAACGCACCGATCATTCCGGTTGTAAAGGATATGGCTTCAACTGTTAATCTTTTTGATGCAGATGACCAATACTTTTATATCCAAACAGACAAAGGCGCTCCAAATGGTAAGGTAGTAAAAGCCCCATTAAACCAACCCCAACCAGAACATTGGATTGATTTAATACCTGAACAAAAAGAAGTACTATCGGTCAATACAGGAGGAGGCAATATATTCTGCAGCTATTTAAAAGATGCGATTACCAAAGTATTACAATATGATATGAAAGGTAATAAAATAAGAGAAGTTGAGTTACCGGGTTTAGGAACTGCATATGGTTTTAGCGGGAAAAGAAAAGAGAAAACGATATTCTACAGCTTCAGCTCATATACCACACCATCCACTATTTATAATATGGATATTGCGAGTGGTAAAACAGACGTATACAAAAAACCAACATTACAATTTAATACAGAAGATTACGAATCAAAGCAAGTGTTTTACCCTTCCAAGGATGGCACTAAAATTCCTATGATGATTACTTACAAAAAAGGCATCAAACTAGATGGGAATAACCCCACCCTCTTATATGGTTATGGTGGTTTTAGTGCAAGCATTACTCCATATTTCAGCACCAGTGATATTATATTACTAGAAAATGGCGGAATTTATGCAGTTGCTAACTTAAGAGGTGGTGGTGAATATGGAGAAACTTGGCATAATCAAGGCATCAAAACCAAAAAACAAAATGTATTTGATGATTTTATTTATGCTGCTAAATACCTAACAGACAATAAGTACACTAGTAAAGAAAAATTAGCTATTCAAGGTGAATCGAATGGAGGTTTATTAGTTGGAGCAACCATTACGCAACAGCCCGATATTTGTCAGGTAGCGTTTCCATTTGTGGGCGTGATGGACATGTTGCGTTATCATAAATTTACAGCAGGTGCAGGATGGGCTTATGATTATGGAACCTCTGAAGATTCTAAAGAAATGTTTGACTATTTAAAAGGGTATTCACCCGTGCATAATATTAAAGAAGGAACCAATTATCCTGCAACACTAATTATGACAGCCGATCATGATGACCGAGTAGTTCCTGCACATTCTTTTAAATTTGCCGCAACCTTGCAAGAAAAACATAAGGGAGATAATCCTGTTTTAATCAGTATTGAAACCAAAGCTGGCCATGGCGCTGGAATGTCTACTGAGCAAACCATTAAGGCAGAATCGAATAAATGGGCTTTCATGTTTTACAATTGCAAAGTGACCCCCAAAAAATAAAGGAACTAAACAATTAATCCAATAAAAAACCCTTGTAAGCGATCTTACAAGGGTTTTCTCTTTAAATATAAATTCAATTACATTTTTTTAGCGTCTTCCAAAAACTTCGCTAACCCAATATCTGTTAATGGATGCTTTAATAAGCCTACAATTGAATCTAAAGGACAAGTACAAATATCTGCCCCAAGTTCAGCTGCTTTGATGATATGCAAAGGGCTTCTGATAGAAGCGGCTAATATTTCTGTTTTATAATCTTGAACGTCAAAAATATGACGCAACTGTGCAATCAATTCTAAACCATCCCAACCACTGTCGTCTAAACGACCTAAAAACGGAGAAATATAAGATGCTCCAGCTTTAGCAGCTAGAATCCCCTGACCCGCAGAGAATACCAACGTGCAGTTGGTTCTAATCCCGTTATCGGTAAACCATTTGATGGCTTTGATACCGTCTTTAATTACCGGCACTTTCACCACAATATTGGGGTGTATGGCGGCCAATTTTTTGCCTTCTTCAACCATGGTTTCAAAGTCGGTAGACAATACCTCTGCACTTACATCGCCATCAACTAATTCGCAAATGGTCTTATAGTGTTGTGCAATGGCTTCTTCACCTTTGATACCTTCCTTAGCCATCAAAGAAGGGTTGGTAGTTACACCATCTAAAATTCCTAAGTCGTTGGCTTCTTTAATTTGTGCAAGGTTACCGGTGTCAATGAAAAACTTCATAATGGTAAATTTTAAAAATATGGCAGGCTACTCACATCGCACCGCTACAACCGCTTATCCTTGCTGCATTCCTGCCCTGGGGAGGTTCAGCAGGAGCTGGTCGTGCAAGACCTGCCACGGCGCAAAAGTAAGGATTGAATGCTTACCTTTGAAAAAAAATATTTATGGGTGTAGCAGATCAATTAGCACAGTTAAAAGCAGAAAAAGCAGCCGCCAATTTAAAAGAAGGCCAGGCATTTTTAGAGAGCAACCAACAAAAAGCCGGCATTGTTGCATTGCCAAGTGGATTACAATACGAAATTATTACACAGGGTACCGGACCAAAACCAGCGGCACACAATGAAGTGACTTGCCATTACCATGGTACTTTAATCAATGGAACCATCTTTGATAGTTCGGTACAAAGAGGTAAACCTGCGTCATTCCCTTTAAATATGGTGATTAAGGGTTGGACTGAGGGATTACAGCTGATGCCAACTGGGAGCAAATGGCGTTTCTTTATTCCCCCGCATTTGGGCTATGGCGACAGACAAGTGAGTGCACAAATAGGCCCTAACAGCACATTAATTTTTGAAGTTGAATTAATCAGCTTTATCTAACCAATTATTGAAACTCGCTGAGCTCTAACCAGCGGGTTTCTTTTTCTTCTAATGCCTTGTCTATTTGCACCAAACGATCACTGATTTTTTGGATGGCTTCAAAAGACAGACTGCCACTGCTCAATTCATTGGTAAGATCATATTTTTCTTTTTCCAAGAGGGGCATGTCTTTCTCTAATTGCTCAAACTCTCTTTTCTCTTTAAAGCTCATGACTTTTTTCACGGCTGCTTTAGGTGTGTCTGCTTTTGCAGTAACGATTTCTTCAGTACTTGCCCCTTTGCGCTTACCAGCTTCTAATGCATCCCATTTATTGTCTTTTTTCTCATTCTCTTTTTGCCAGATTCTGTATTGAGAATAGTTACCGGGGAAATCTCTGACTTCTGCATTGCCTTCAAATACAAACAAATGGTCTACCAAGCGATCCATAAAATATCGATCGTGCGATACAATTAACACACAACCCGGATAATCCACTAAAAAGTTTTCGAGCACAGCCAAAGTAGGCAAATCCAAGTCGTTGGTAGGCTCATCCAGAATTAAAAAATTAGGATTGGTAAACAAGACCACCAATAATTGCAACCGCTTCTTCTCGCCCCCACTCAACGAATTCAGATAAGTGTATTGCTTGTCGGGCGTAAATAAAAACAATTCCAAGAACTGTGCTGCACTTAAGGTAGTGCCATCGGCCAACGGAAAATTCTCCGCAAATCCTTTCACATATTCAATGACCCGAACATTTTCTTTGAACACCAATCCTTGCTGAGAAAAATTGCCGAAAACCACCGTATCACCAATATTGATCTTTCCACTGTCTGCGGCTTCAATGCCTTGCAAAATATTTAAGAATGTAGACTTCCCTACCCCATTTTTACCAATAACACCAATGCGCTCACCCTTACTAAAATTATAGTCGAAGCCTTTTAAAATAGGCAGGTCCCCATAGCTTTTGTACACTTTTTTCATTTCCACCACTTTGCCCCCCAGCCTGCTCATTTTCACTTGAAGTTGCAATTGTGCATCTTCAATTTTTTGTTTGGCCCTGGCTTCTACTTCATAAAAATTATCCTGGCGACTTTTACTTTTAGTGGTTCTGGCTTTGGGCTGCTTGCGCATCCATTCCAATTCTTTGCGATAGGTGTTTTTGGCCTTGTCTATGCTGGCTTGCTCGCTTTCCAAACGGGCAGCTTTCTGCTCCATATACTGCTCATAATCCCCCCGATACACGTATAAATTTTCCCTTTCTAATTCCCAAATTTCATCGCAGGTGGCGTCTAAAAAATAACGGTCGTGACTTACCAAGAGCAAAGTCACTTTTTCTTGGTTTAAATAATGCTCTAACCACTCAATCATTTCAACATCCAAATGGTTGGTCGGTTCATCCATCATGAGTAAGGTATGCTGATGCGCAAAACCAATATCAATCAAGGTTTTGGCCAATGCCACACGTTTTCGTTGCCCCCCACTCAATTCCTTCACCGGATTGGTTAAATGGTGAATATTCAACTTGTCTAAAATCTGCTTCACTTTGGCTTCAAAGTCCCAGGCATTTAAATCGTCCATGGCTTCAATGCCTTCAGTAATACCAATGGCGTCTTCGGCCTCAATGGCAGCTTCGTATTTTTTGATGGCGGTAATGACGGGGTGATTCAAATGAAAGATATTTTCTAACACCGACCAAGACTCTTCAAACTGGGGATCCTGTTCAAAAAGCGCCACAGTCACGTCTTTATGAATCCAATATTTACCAGAATCAGGGGTTTCTAAACCAGCCAAAATCCTTAACATGGTTGACTTCCCGATCCCATTTCTGGCGATAAGGGCTATTTTATCGCCTTCGTTGATATGAAAGGAAATATTGCTGAAAAGTGGATTAATCCCATAGCTTTTGGTTAATCCTTCTACCGAAACATAATGCATGCTGCAAAACTAAGTATCTTAGACGCTAATTCCGAGAAACAAGAACCTAGTTTGAAAAAGAAATGATCAAATCACCATTTAGGAACCTCAGTATACGCAATAAGTTGTTCCTTTCGCATTTTCTGATACTACTGATCACCTTGATCATCATCATGATATCGGTAAAGGTGAACGACAAACGTTTATTGATGCACCAGATGATGAATCATTTGGATGATATCAGACACCATGTTGGCAAACAAAGTGAAGCCAGACAGAACTTTTTACTCAAGGAACGGTTCACAGAAAGTTTTTACACCACCAGTACTTCAGAATCCATCTTACAATACCAAAGAATGGTTAAGCTGATTGACAGCAGTTTGTCGGCCATTAACCAAAACCAATTATCCACCAAGCCCTATATAGCAGAAAAAATTGTAGCCATTACCCGGAATATTCATGCGCAGGAAATGGTATTTGAGCGGATGGTAGATTCAGTGAAACAATTGGGCATGGGCAGTCAAGGATTGATGGGGGCGCTTACGATGCACCAAACAACTTTGGCCAATAGCCAATTAATTGCAGCCAGTGATTTAAGCAAACTGGATGCGCTGGCCAAAGCCTATTTAGAAAAAAGAGACGAGAAAGCCGCCATACAGTTTGATTCACTCGCCAGAAAATTATTGTTTACCTACAGCAATAGCCCAAGTTCAGAAACCGTATTAGAGGCTTACAGACAAACATTTGTCAGAATCGTAAAACTAGAACGCAGCATTGGCAATAGCAACCAAGCAGGATTACAAAATGAACTGTTGAAACAAAGCCAAAGCAACGACGAACAATTACAAGCCATATTAAGCACCATTGATACATTGTATGAAGCAGACTTACAAAGATTGGAATGGATTTTCTATGGGTTGATTGGGGTGACCCTTATTGCAGGCTTGTTGCTGAGTTATGTGATCTCCAATGAAATCACCAGACCATTGATTGAACTCAATAAAGCCACGAAAGAAGTAGTGGCCACAAAATTTAAAGACGATATCAATCCAGATTTTATTGACGAATTCAGGATGGATGAAATAGGACAATTGGCCATCAATTTTAATTTGGCCATACGCAAGATCAGGCGGAGTATAAAAATCATTCAAGACAAATCAGAGAGCTTACAAAATAAGAATAAGCAACTACTCGAGAACGAAGAAACCCTTAAACTGATTGGCGCACAGAAAGACAAGTTTTTGTCGATCATATCACACGATATGCGGGCTCCATTGAGCAGCATCATCAGCTTTTTAGACTATTACAAAGACAATTTCAAAAATTTTACGGAAGCAGAAATAGAATTTGTATCCAGCAATTTAAATACCCATGTAAAGAAAGTGGTAGAAATGTTAGACGGATTACTCATGTGGTCAAGGTCTCAAACAGGCGAAATACAAATGAATTTGCAACCCATTGATTTGGCACAGATTATTGAAGACACGGTAACTGTGTTAAATCAAAGCGCACTGAATAAAAAAATTCGCATTCGTACCTATTTGCACAGCCAATTAATTTGGGCCGATAAAAATATGACAGCTTTTATCATCAGAAATATTTTGAGCAATGCCATTAAGTACACCAATGAAGGTGGTATGATAGACATCAATACCAAACGCAATAAATACAATGCCTTCGTAATCATCAAAGACACAGGCGTGGGCATGACATCCGATGCCATGTCTAGATTGTTTCAAGACAATGTCAGCTATTCAACATTTGGTACCGCCAACGAAAAAGGCATTGGCTTAGGCTTGGTTTTGTGCAAAGATTTCATGAATAAAATGAATGGGAATATAGAAATAGAAAGTTTACATGGAGAAGGCACAACGGTAAACCTCTTATTTCCATTGGTGAGCAGAGGCGATTAATGGCGCATCAATATTTTATATTGAACAAGCCCTACAATATGGTGTCGCAGTTTAAGAGCAGCCATGCAGTTCGGTTATTGGGGGATTTAGACTATCCTTTTCCGGAAGGTACGCATGCCATTGGCAGGCTCGACCATCACTCAGAGGGTTTGTTGCTGTTAACCACCAATAAAGCCATAACGCGCTTGTTATTTCAAGGCCCCAAACCCCATACCCGTGTTTACCATGTGTTGGTGAACAATCAAGTAAGCCCAGCACAATTGACTGCGCTTAGCCATGGGGTTCAATTTAAAATAGGCGCGGATACATATCATACCACAGCCCCTTGCGAAGTCAGTATAGTAGACCCACCTTTGGTGCAATTCCCAGGCGCTTACATCCTATCGGAACGCGTACCCCATACTTGGTTAAGTATAGGCTTAACAGAAGGCAAATACCACCAGGTTAGAAAAATGCTGACCGCCGTAGGGCTTAAATGCAAACGTTTGGTGCGCGTAAGCATTGAAGACCTGCACTTGGGCGATTTACCACCAGGCGGGGTGGACAGCATTACAGAGAATCAGTTTTTTGAGAGGTTGAAGTTGGGTTAGATTCTAATTATTTTAATTTATTTGACTTTATATATACCAATATCCTAAAACTATCTTTTTTTCATTATTTTAAGAAAATGCAACTTTTACATACAAATATTATGATAGAAATAATTGATTTTTTAGTTGAAAAAACTGAAAATCAATTCAGAAATTTAGATGGCGAATCAACTGATGAACCAATATTTAGGTTTAATTTTTTTATGATTGTGAGATTACATGATGCAGTTTTAGCTATTGAAAAATTACTTTTTAATGAGAACCATCTCCCCCTTATATTTTCTTTGTTTAATACAATAAGACCAATTTTAATTGATACTGTTTATTCTTCATCAATAAATAAAATATTAAATCAAAAAGAAATAAACAGTGAAATATTAACAGAGGCAGCAAAATTTATACAAGAAATTCAATTAGAAAATATAAAAAAAAATAAAGTCTTATGCGACAAATACTTCAATAATCCTAGGTTGTAATTGGACAGAAGATATTGAGAAACAAGAGAAAGATTTAATAAAAAGTTTTTTGAAATATTATCCCCAGATTGAGAATAGCAAAAAAATAAGTTTAACCAACATTGAAAAAATATTTTCTAATTCAAATACAGAATTACCTTTTTTAACAGAAGTTTGGCAT
>JAIXYL010000083.1 GCA_027490265.1 Sediminibacterium sp. | reverse complement strand
TGGTATTATTATATCTATTCTTACGCAAGCAACGCCAAAATCAAAAAGAAAAAGAAGAGATGAAAAATAGGTTTGAACAAACCATTATTAAATCTCAACTAGAAATTCAAAATCAAACGCTGAATTATATTGGAGCAGAAATTCATGATGATATCGCACAAGTTGTTTATTTATCGATGTTGAGGATTTCTAGTTTAAATGAGAAAGTTGAGGAGTCGGAAAAAGAGGAAATTTACAATTTCTTAAAAAGAGTTTGGAACGACTTAAGAAATATTAGTCATAGCTTAATTCACAGCAATTTTCATCAAGTTGGATTCATTGAATCACTTGAACAGCTATTGCACAATATTAAAAAGACTGGAAAATATGAAACGCAATTAGAGATAGACGAAAATGTTAATATTGATTTATTGGATAAAAGTGTAGACATCATCTTATACCGCATGATCCAAGAAATTATCAATAATATTTTGAAACATGCGGCCTGTGATACCATCCAAATTCGTATCATTGAAAAAAATAAAAATTTAATTGTAGAGATAAAAGATAATGGTGTTGGCTTTGACACAGCATTAATTCAACAAGACAATGCAGGGGTAGGCTTGAATAATATTCTAACAAGAGCTAAGCTGATTAATGCCACTGTAAATATCAACAGCATTATTGGATCTGGCACAACTATTACCATATTCTTAAACGCAAAATCACCATGAAAACAACGGTAGCATTAGTAGATGATCATGAGTTGCTCAGATCAGGACTGGCTGGTATTATCAATAATCTCGGCGATTTTGAAGTCATTTTTGAAGCAGGTCACGGGCTTGAATTCATAAAGAAAGTAGACAAAAATAATCCACCAGATATTGTTATTCTAGACATTACTATGCCAGAAATGGATGGTTACGAAACAGCAGTCTGGATTCGCAAGGAAATCCCTTCTATTAAGATTTTGGTATTGAGCATGTTGTCGAATGATATGGCAATTATTAGAATGCTTAGGAATGGGGTAAAAGGCTATATCATCAAAGACAGCAAACCCAATGTTTTTAGAGAGGCGATGGAGTCTATTCAAAGGAATGAATTTTACGTGAACGAGTTAGTGAGAGACAAATTAATTAATTACGTATCCAATGAAGAAGATGAAGGCAAACAAACCGCATTATTATTAAATATAACAGAACCAGAAGCACATTTTTTGCAATTGCTTTGTGCCGATAAATCTTATAAAGAAATTGCGGATGAAATGTGCGTCAGTGTTAGGACTATCGACAATCACAGAGATAATTTATTCAGGAAATTAGACATCAAAACCCGGGTTGGACTGGTTCTATTTGCCATAAAACAAGGCATTGTCAATATCTATGAATAAATAGTTTGGTTATATTTAACCATGCATAAGCAAGGCTTTATAATTATTCTCCTTAGCATCTTCCTAAATCCTTTTGGCTTAGTTGCTCAAAAAGCAATGGTGCCGATTGGTCAATGGCGAGAACATTTAAATTTTCAAAAAACCACCCAGGTAGTAAAGGGTGACCAAATATATATTGCAACTGATGCCGCAGTTTTTTCTGTTGATGCCAAACAAGAGATCAGTAGATATACCAAAATCAATGGATTGAATGATATAGGAGTGCAGCAAATTGCTTGGGATGCTCAAAACAATCAATTAATCATTGCATATAAAAACAGCAATCTCGACTTCTTAAAAGGCAGTATCACTAAAAATTTACGAGATATACAAAGAAGTGCTATTAGTGGGAATAAAACCATTCATGCGATATATCAATCTAACGGTACAGCTTATTTGTCTACAGGTCTAGGGATTATTCTAGTTAATTTGGTAAAGTATGAAATCAAAGATACCTGGATCATTGGCAATGGGGGTACTCAAACAGGCGTGAATGCATTTACTGAAGATGGGCAGTTCTATTATGCGGCAACTGATGAAGGCATTAAACGAGCGTTAAAATCAGGCAACGATCCAGCCAATTTTCAAAATTGGCAACCCATTGCTGGACCTTCTACCGGAAGGATTGATTATATAGGACTAATCAATAACCAACTCATCATCAGCAAACAAGACAGCTTATTTATTCGAGACAATAATCAATGGAAAATATTGTTTCAAGAAGCAAATTGGCGCATTATTTCAACTGGCATCAGTGAAGGCAAAATTACGCTATGCTTAAGAACTGCTTCTGGGAACTCAAAAGTACTCGTACTACAAGCTGATGGACAAATCAATCGAACCTTAGCTTCACCAGGCATTATTTCATTCCCTAGAAGTGCAATTGTGGATCAGCAAACAGTTTGGGTAGCAGATCAATTTGGCGGACTCTCTGCTTTTGGTAATACAACTGAACGATTTATACCAAATGGCCCCTTGGGTATTTCTAGTGGTGAATTTGCATTTAACAAACAGCAATTGTTTCAAGGGGCTGGCGCTGTGAATACTGCTTGGAATTATCAATTTAATGGAGAAGGCATTTTAGCTTTTAATGAAGGTATTTGGCAAAACACTGGTGCGCTCAACAAAGGTTTGCCTGATTCGGTATTAGACATTATTACAGTTGCCATAGATCCCAAAGATGAAAGCATTTGGGCAGGTAGTTATGGGGGTGGATTAGTCAACAAATCCACTACACAAATACAGCTTTATAAACAACGCAACAGCAGTTTACAGGCTGCAATTGGCGACCCCACGAGCTATCGCGTGAGCGGTTTGGCATTTGATGCCCAACAAAATTTATGGATCAGTAATTATGGTGCACCACAGGCACTTAAATTGAAAACGGCAGATGGCAAATGGTTTGAATTTACTGTACCTTTTAACTTAGTTGAAAATGCACTCGGACAAATTGTTGCAGACGATTTTAACCACTTGTGGATTCAAAGTCCTAAAGGCAATGGTTTAATTGCTTACAAATTTGGTAATAATATTGAAGCAAGTACAGATGATCAATGGAAACTGTTTCAACAAGGGGTTGGCAATGGAAATCTACCTTCCAACAATGTTTTAAGCATTGCTAAAGACAAAGACCAAAGTATTTGGGTTGGCACCGATGATGGAATAGGCATCATCAATTGCACTGATAATCCATTTAATGGCTGCGAAGCAGTGTTGCCAATTATTCAGCAAGATCAATTTGCAGGATTTTTATTTAAAGGAGAACAGATTCAATGCATTGCCGTGGACGGCGCCAATCAAAAATGGGTTGGCACACAAAACGGTGTTTGGTTGGTAAGCGCTGATGCTAAAAAAATTCTTTTACATTTTACAGAAGCCAATAGCCCATTACTCAGCAATGATGTAAAAAAAATAGGGATTGACCCCATTACCGGGGAAGTCTATTTTGCTACTTTTAATGGATTGTGCAGTTATAGAAGTACGGCTACCGAAGCCAACAGTCCACAAAACAATGTATTGGTTTTTCCCAACCCTGTTCCACCGCAGTACAATGGTCAAATAGCCATCAGAGGACTTAATGAAAATACATTAGTTAAGATCACTGAATTAAACGGGAGATTGGTATTTCAAACCAGAAGTTTAGGCGGACAAGCCATCTGGAACGGCAGGGATTACTTAGGCAATAAAACAGCATCAGGGGTATACTTGGTATTGGCCAAAGATGGAAAAGGCAATGATCAAATCATTACAAAAATTATAATTACCAGCGGAAGATGAACCAACAAATCGTACATATGGCCCTAGTTGTAAATGACTATGATGAAGCCATTCAATTTTATACAAAAAAACTATCTTTTGAACTGATTGAAGACACGGTGCTGAGCCCTACCAAAAGATGGGTATTGGTTAAACCAAAAGGCCAAGGTCAATGTGCTTTATTATTGGCAAAAGCAGCAACAGAAACACAGTTAACCAGGGTAGGCAATCAAACAGGTGGCAGAGTGTTTTTATTTTTATCAACCGATGATTTTGATAGAGACTATCAACATTTGCTGCAGAATAATATTACGATTATTAGAGAACCATCTATTGAAGTGTATGGTAAAGTAGCCGTGTTTGCTGATTTATATGGTAACTATTGGGATTTAATTCAATACAACCACCTCAAATAATTTAACCAGTCATGGAGGTGAACATCAACACAGAACGTTTAATGATTCAAGCATTGACCATTATTGATGCGGGCTTTATGTTGCAATTGATGAATACGCCAACTTGGATTCAGCATATTGGTAACAGACAAGTGTATGATAACACTGCTGCAAGCAATTATATTGTCAATAATATCATTAACAGTTACTATGTCAACGGATTTGGTTTGTATTTGGTTAAAACAAAACAAGCCAAAACATCAATTGGGATTTGTGGGATTGTAAAACGCGAAGGATTACCAATTCCCGACTTAGGTTTTGCAATGTTACCAAATCAAACTGGAAAAGGATATGCAACAGAAGCCAGCAAGGCCATAGTTACACATGCAAAAGACCATTTGGGATTGCGAGAACTAGCCGGCATTACCAAATTAGACAATACCGCTTCAATTAGTGTACTAGAAAAAGTTGGAATGTCTTTTCAAAAAATGATGCGACTGCCACAAGACAGTACCGAGTTTGCTTTATATACTATGGCTTTGCATAAGGAAGCCTAGTAATCATTTTTGCAGCAGCATACCCATCTAATCCAAGAGAAAGGATTGATCCTGCTGCTTCTAAATTGATGAAACCATCCGCTCCAATTATAGATTCATCTATGAAAACCGATTGCAAAGCACCAATCACAAAAAAAGTTTGATTGTATTGGATAGGACAAATCTCAACCAATTCCATTTGATAGCGCACTACCGATTCTTTTACAAATGGTGCAAGAATATCCGATTCATACAATGGCGTTAAACCCACAGCTTCAAATTCATTGATTTCTGGAGCATATTTAGCGCTACATTGGTGTGCTTGCGGCAAAAAATGAGCAGCAATATGATTGATGGTGTAAGACTTAGTCTGCTCAATATTTTGAATGGTATCAGGTGCTGCAGCGATGGGTCGGTTGATGTATCCAATTAAAGCTGGATCTGCACCTAAGTGTACAATACTACTCACCACAGAAAGATTGGGTACACATTGTGGACTGATTGTACCAATTAAACTCACCGGCTTAAAACCCGTTAAACAGTTGATAAAATTAGCCCGATAAAACCTTTCCCAACTTTTGATGGTATCAATATTAAACTGCCGCATATCTATATAATGCTGTTAAGCCAAAATGGTTGACTAATCTTTATCCGCTTTTTCTATCGGCTTGTAAAATGCCGCTCTTTTGGGTCCTGGAAAAGGAATATGATCCCCTTTTAATCCATGCCAAAGCACCTTATTGAATTCCAAATCTGGCACATCGTCTTCTTTGGCCAAATTGAATAATTCGGAGCGCTGTTGCCATTCATTCTTTGCAGTATTCTTGTCTTTTAAATAAATATTCGGCTTAATCGCTACAAATGGTGTGTTGTCTGGTTTTGCGGTAAACGAGCGCCACATGGGCGTTGCAGCAGCATCGTATTGACTCATTGGTGGGATACCTAAAATCAATTCCATGGTTCTTAAAGCAGAAGACGTTGAATACATGGTGTGGTCTACAAAACCACGCTTCACAAATCCCCCAGCCACAAAAGCAATGCTCCTATGTGCATCCACATGATCTGCTCCATTTTGCGCATCGTCTTCTACAATAAAAATGGCTGTTTCATTCCATATGGGGCTTTTGCTTAAATACTCAACAAATAATCCAACAGCATAATCATTGTCGGCCACATGTGCATAAGGTGTTGGCCTGCCCAATCTTAATCCTTCCGTATGATCATTCGAAAAACGAACCGTATTAAACTGGGGCACCGCATTAATGGCCAATAAAGAATCAAAATCTCTTTTCCATTGGTAATAACGCGTAGTATCCATCACTGCATTATTATAGCCTGTAAAATATTTACAGAAATGCCCTTCTAAAACAGGAATATTGGCTTTATAATTGTCAACAAATTCGCCGTAGCTTCTATAACTCACCCCAGCTTTTTTAGCATGGTCCCAGAAGAAACCGCCTTTATTGTTCGCAACTTTTCTATTCCCTTCACCATCATAACTACCACCTCTACCACCATAACTGCTGACCCAACTCTTCTCTAAAAAATCAGTGGCATAAGCACCCATCGTCCAATTATGGCCATCCATACTCACTTCACCATCAACATAAAAATTATCAAGCAGCACAAAGTTTCTAGCCAAAGCATGCTGATTAGGCGTTATTTGTTCGCCAAATAAAGTTAATCTAGGATCTCCATTGCCTTCTTTCATATCGCCCAACACTTGATCATAGGTTCTGTTTTCTTTGATTACATAAAACACATATTTGATGGGGCTTTTGTCGCCCACTTTCCTTGGAATGGGATTGCCGGCTTCACCTTGTGCCAGTAATTCTTTGACTTTATTGTAAGGTGTATTTTGATACACTACTTGTGAATACACACTGAGTTGTTTGGGTGTCGGCATATTGATCACACTCATGGTTCCCATGAACAAGCCACCAATATATTCAACCCCTTTAGGCTTATTGGGATCGCCTTCGTGATGCAATACAATTTGTTTATTGGCAAATGGATTAGGCCCATAAACATTGGCTTTAGAAGAGAATCCCTTTCCATTTGAAACAAAAATTTTATTGCCTAACATTTTAACGTTGGTAGGATACCAACCAACTGGAATAAATCCTTTGCTCTTACTTTGAATTGGTTTACTAACATCAAACACAGCCAAACAATTGTTATCCGCATTGGCTATCAACAATGTTTTTTCATCCGGCGACAGGGCCAACCCATTAGTGGTAGAGCCGCTTGGTGCATCAGGATACAAAGCCACATTCAATATTTCAACCACTTTTTTTTCTTTGGTATGAATAACGGATACTGAATTATCATTCGCGTTGGCTACGTATAAAATGGTCCCTTTTTTATTCAATACCATTTCGTTGGGATTATCGCCAACTGGAATCTCAGCCACTATTTTCCGTTGATCGGTCTGGTATTGGTATACTTTGTCGCAACCCCAGCAACTGATGTATAAATATTGATTATCTGGTGACAACACACAGGTATATGCTTCCCCTTCTAATGGTTGTTTGTGCAGCACTTTATTGTTGGCTAAATCAATAATGTACAACTGATTGTCTTCACGCGTTACCACATACAACCAATTTTTTTGATGATCAATGGCCATGCCAGCTGGACTGATTTTATTGGGCCATTTTTTTCCCAACACAATTGAATCCGTTAGTGTTAACCGATAATTTTGAATTGAAAAAATCTCAATTCGATTGTTGTGTCCACCAGAAGCATAAAGTGTTTTATCATCAGCACTAAAGGCCAAGCCATACCAGCTTCTTTCAATCAGTTTCGTATCTAAAATTTTTTCAGTAACTGGATCAATGAGTTGTATACTCTGGGTGCTTTGACCATTATTGGTCACTGCCATTAATTTACCCGATTTGCTTAAAACGATATTTAAAGGCAAATCTCCTAAAGGAAAACTTCTACCAACTGGGGTGAGGCTCCAACCATTTGGTAGGCCTTGTTTTTTTGCCAATAATTGTTGTACGGTTTGAGCATTGGCTATTGATGTAATCAAAACAACCAAAAAGACCATTAATTTCCTGAACATACTTGGGGTTTAAGGAAACTAAAGGTAGCACTTGGTTGAACAGGTTGATGCTGTTCACTTTAAAATAATCTAAGCGCAATACTTATTGTTTGGCAAACTCATAACTTCTGACGGCTTTAAACGTCAGCATACCACGTTCACCGGGAACCACTCTGTATTGTACTTGTCTGAACATCCCAGTTCTCTGGGCACCAACAGAATCTGCAGTGAATACAGGGAATCGACGCATTAACGTGCCCTCCATGAGCATAAACGTATCAAAACCTTTATACCCTGTTCTTAATTTTGGATCATCTACTATATCTGGAAAAGCAATCCCAGCAAAGCTTTCATTTTTTACTGAAGACACCCCAACCACAGTGCCTTTTTCATCCGTGCCATTTAGGTATACGTAAATGACCATATCAGGATACATATCATTGTTCAAATCGTCTAACTCTGCTTTACGCACACGCCCTTTAATTTCAAAGCTTACATCTCTTGCGCCACTGCTAAATCCAATAGGACTTATGGTCACATAGTTTTTATCATCGTTTTTGTTGTTGCAGATTAATTTAAATCCAACACTCCCCAATTTCATAATCGTGTCAATCTTTCTGGCTTGAGCTTGCAAACCAAATTGAGCAAACAACAGGAATAATGCAAATAGTATTAAATGCTTTTTCATAATTGAATTTACATATTTCTTCTATACTGACCACCTACCGCATAGAGCGCATTGGTAATCTCGCCTAGAGAACAATATTTTACGGTCTCCATTAATTCAGCAAATAAATTCTCGTTATTAACAGCAGCCACTTGTAATTTTTCAAGTGCTGCTTGTCTTTTCGTTTGATTCCTTAATTGAAACGCTTGTAGATTTTGAATTTGCTGCTCTTTTTCTTCTGTTGTACTTCTGATCACTTCCCCAGGCAACACGGTAGGACTGCCCTTTTTATTCAAGAAAGTATTGACACCAATCAAGGGCAATTCACCAGTATGTTTTTTGGTTTCATAGTACAAACTTTCCTCTTGAATTTTATTCCGTTGGTACATTCTTTCCATGGCACCCAATACACCACCTCTTTCAGAGATACGTTCAAATTCAGTAAGCACAGCTTCCTCAACTAAATCAGTTAATGCTTCAATGGCAAAACTGCCTTGAATAAAGTTTTCAGTATTGGCCGTACCCAATTCTCTGTTAATAATTAACTGAATGGCCATTGCACGTCTAACACTTTCCTCTGTTGGAGTGGTGATGGCTTCATCGTAAGCATTGGTATGCAAACTATTACAGTTGTCATAAATCGCATACAAAGCCTGCAGAGTCGTTCTGATATCATTAAAATCAATCTCTTGTGCATGTAAGCTTCTACCACTGGTTTGTATATGGTATTTTAATTTCTGAGACCGCTCATTCCCCTTGTATTTTTGCTTCATGGCTTTAGCCCAAATTTTTCTAGCAACACGGCCGATCACGCTGTATTCAGGGTCCATACCGTTGCTGAAAAAGAAAGACAGATTAGGTGCAAAATCATCAATATGCATGCCCCTACTTAAATAATATTCTACAAAAGTGAATCCATTGGCTAAAGTAAATGCCAATTGGGTAATTGGATTGGCCCCTGCTTCAGCAATATGATAGCCACTAATACTGACACTGTAAAAGTTGCGCACTTTCTGATCAATAAAATAAGCCTGCACATCGCCCATCAGTTTCAACGCAAATTCAGTAGAAAAAATACACGTGTTTTGTGCTTGGTCTTCTTTTAAAATATCTGCTTGAACAGTACCGCGTACCTGTGATAAGGCTTCTGCTTTTAATTGGGCATAAATATCTGCGGGCAACACTTCATCACCGCTGACACCTAATAAACCAATGCCTAATCCATTATTGCCTTCAGGCAACCGTTCTGGAGAAGCAGGATTATAATAAACAGGGCGGGGAATTTTTTCAAATTTTTTGGCAATTAATGCATTGACTTCAGGCCATTTATCATTGGCAGTAATCCACTTTTCACACAATTGATCAATCGCAGCATTCATGAAGAAAGCCAAGATAATGGGCGCTGGCCCATTAATGGTCATACTCACTGAGGTTTTGGGATCACATAAATCAAAACCACTGTATAATTTTTTGGCGTCATCTACAGTAGCAATGCTTACCCCACTGTTCCCTACTTTTCCATAAATATCCGGACGAGGATCAGGATCCTCTCCATAAAGGGTGACACTATCAAATGCCGTAGACAAACGAATAGCGGGTTGCCCTAATGACACATAGTGAAAACGCTTGTTGGTTCTTTCAGGACCGCCCTCACCAGCAAACATTCTAGTGGGATCTTCGCCCTGTCTTTTCAATTCAAAAACACCGGCAGTATAAGGAAATTCACCAGGAATATTTTCTTGTAATTGCCATCTTAAAATATCACCCCAATCTTTGTAGGCAGGTAAAATCACTTTAGGGATTCTAGTGCCACTTAAAGATTGTGTGGTGAGAGACTGACGAATGGTTTTATCTCTAACTGTATATTCAAAATAGTCAGCTTGGTATTTCTTTACCAAGGCAGGCCACTGTTGAATCATGCGCTTACAATCAGGATGAAGGGCGGATTCAAAATTAGCAGCAATGGTCTCTAATTCGGATTTTGCAGAACTGGTTGCTGGCAAAGCAGCAATGGCACCTTGCACTTGGTACCATTTAGACGCCAGTGTACATTGTTCATTGGTCCAATCATTATATGCACGATTGGCGTCGGCAATTTCTGCTAAATAACGAACCCGTTTAGGTGGAATAATTTGCGCACGCGTGGTTGTTTCACTTGTAGCAGCATGATTGGTCAAATCATCAGAAAAATGCACCCCCGTTTTTGCCTGTATGGTTTGCATGATTTTTCCAAAAAGTTGATTGATGCCTACGTCGTTAAACTGAGCAGCAATTGTACCAACCACTGGTAATTGATCATCGGTGGCCTCCCATAATTCGTGATTGCGTTTGTATTGTTTGCGCACATCGTGTAACGCATCTAAAGCGCCAGCTTTATCAAATTTGTTGATACAAATTAAATCAGCAAAATCAAGCATATTGATTTTTTCCAGTTGAGACGCTGCACCATATTCTGGTGTCATAATGTATAAACTGACATCGCAAAAATCTAAAATGGATGCATCGCTTTGGCCTACACCAGCCGACTCTAAAATGATTAAGTCAAAGCCAGCCATTTTACAAATATTGATGGCTTCTTGAACATGTGCGCTCAATGCAGTATTGTCGTCACGCGTTGCCAAACTACGCATATAAGCTCTGTGATGGGCAATGGCATTCATGCGAATACGATCGCCTAACAATGCACCACCTGTTTTTTTCTTTGAAGGATCAACAGAAATAACAGCAATGGTTTTATCGGTATAGTTATTTAAATATCGTCTAACGATTTCATCGGTCACTGAGCTTTTACCGGCACCGCCAGTTCCTGTAATACCTAAAACAGGCACCGTGATATTGTCTGTAACAGTAATAGCTTGTTGAGTAAGACCATTTTCAGCCAATGTTATTTTGCGCGCTATATCACGAATGTCTTTTACTTCTCCCAACTTTAAAGGGGTTGCAGTATTGGCTTCGGTATTCAATTCAACATCACATTGCAACAACACATCTTCAATCATGCCTTCCAATCCCATGGTTCGTCCATCGTCAGGGCTGTAAATTCTGGTGATGCCATATTGATGCAATTCTCTAATTTCTTCTGGCAAAATGGTTCCACCACCACCGCCAAAAATTTTAATATGCCCACAACCATTTTGATCTAATAAGTCTTTCATGTATTTGAAAAACTCAACATGACCACCTTGGTAACTAGTAATGGCAATACCTTGCACATCTTCTTCAATGGCACACTCAACAATTTCAGCAACACTTCTATTATGCCCTAAATGAATAATTTCGGCACCCTTGCTTTGTAAAATTCTACGCATGATATTAATGGCAGCATCATGCCCATCAAACAAACTTGCAGCAGTAACAATTCTAACCTTATTCTTTAATGAAAATGGCATATCCAATTATTTAAAGTTGGGCAAAAATACTGTTTAAATGCAAGGGGTGAACAACTGTTAGTTTTTTATTTGGTTAAAAAAAGGGGCATTTACAGTATCTTGACTGCTAAAGCTGTTGTATGTCATTTAAGGTATCGGTAAACCGTCAGGGCCTACATCCCGTTGTGATTTTAGAAGACCTGGCCGCTGGAACAAAAGCTGAGATTTATGCATTTGGGGGATTACTCAATGCATTTCAAATTCAGGTTGGGCAAGAAGCCTTTAATTGCATTGACGGATTTGAATCGGTTGCTGATGCAAGCCATTTAATTACCAATGGATTTAAAAGTGCCAAAATCAGCCCATTTGTTTGCAGACTTCATCATGGTCAGTATCGTTATAATGATCAAGTCTACACCATTCAAAAAAATTATTTAGGGCCACATGCTTTACATGGTTTGCTTTATGATGCCGTGTTTACGGTTGAAGACACGATTGCTACTACAGAAATGGCTGCAGTGCATTTGCACTATCAATATCAACAAACAGATCCTGGTTATCCATTTGATTTTTCAATGAAGATACGGTGGGAGCTGCGCTGTTGCAATCATTTAACCGTTACTACAACGGTTACCCACAACAATGACCAGCCGATTCCTTACGCCGATGGTTGGCATCCCTATTTCACGCTCGGAGGTCCCATCAACGCTTACACGCTACAATTTGATTCGAACAGCCAGCTTGAATTTGATGCAACCTTAATCCCCACTGGAAAAAAAATAACAGATACCAGATTTAGCACAGCTTCCCAATTAGATACAACGCATTTAGATAATGCATTTGAATTATTGCCCAATGGTTTGTGTGTGTTAAGCAATGAGCGTTTACAATTAACCATTCAACCAGATGAAACTTATCCAATTTTGCAAGTGTACACACCCGATCATCGACAAAGTATTGCCATAGAAAATCTGAGTGGCGCCCCAGACAATTTTAACAATGGCATTGGATTGCTCATGCTAATGCCCAATCGTGCATATGATTTTTCAACCAGCTATCAAGTGCAAGTCTTATAATTCTACTACAGCGGTCATTGAAATTTCAACATTCACGCCTCTTGGTAATCCTTTTACAGCAACGGTTTCACGTGCTGGGAAGTCGCCATTGAAATATGTGCCATACACTTCATTCACTTCAGCAAACAATTGCATATCACTTAAAAAAATGGTTGTTTTAACAATATGATCAAATGATAATTTGGCTTCCTTTAATACTGCTTCAATATTTTTCATCACTTGATGTGTTTCTGCTGCAATACTGTCTTGTACTAATGCCCCAGTTGCAGGATCAAATGCTACTTGGCCGCTTAAAAACACAAAACCATTGGCTTTAATGGCTTGATTATACGGACCAATTGGTGCAGGTGCATTGGCTGTTTTAATGACTTGTTTAGACATACGATTTAATTGTGTCAGCAAATTGCTGCATTTTAATCAACCAGCCAACCTAAATTTGCACTTGAAGCACGATTATGCAAATAATTATCAACGCCAAGGACCCCCAATATCTTTTACTTGCTGAAAAATTCACCAAGGGGTCACACAATATCAGTCAATACAACAAAGAACACAACGATATTTTACAAGCTGACCTATTGATTGATGTTTGTTACGAAGAAGAAGGGCCTGCATTTTTATCGGTTAGCCATATTCCGGTTTTGGTAAACGCTGTTTTGACAACATCTAACCAACTGCCCAACAATTTTGTACGGTTCAATGGTTGGAATGGATTCCTTGGGCAAGCCAAATTAGAAATTGCTGGTCCTGCCAACAGTGTTGAAACATGTAAGCAATTATTACAAACTGCAGGGGTTGATTGCATGGTATCTGTTGATGAAATTGGGATGATTGGCGCTCGAGTGGTGGCGATGATAATTAACGAAGCCTATTTTGCATTGGGCGAAGGCGTTAGTTCAAAGGAAGACATCAATACTGCCATGAAATTAGGCACCAACTATCCCTATGGACCTTTTGAATGGGCCGATTTAATTGGTGTTCAGAAGATTGCAACACTTTTAGATGCATTGTCTGGTACCAATAGTCGGTATGATATTGCACCTGCCTTAAAACTGATTACCCTGCATAAAAACTGACAACTGAATGGCTTTAATTTTAAACATCGATACGGCTACGCAATATGCAGGCGTTTGCCTTAGTAAAGGTCATCAAGTTTTGGCCAGTCAATCACATCACTTACAAAAAGATCATGCGGCTTTTCTACAGCCTGCCATTGAAACAATAGTTGCAGAAATAGGCCACCACTTACATGAGATAGATGCGGTAGCAGTCACTGCCGGACCGGGCAGTTATACCGGCATTCGTGTAGGGCTCGCTTCTGCCAAAGGCATTTGTTATGCGTTGAATAAGCCATTGATATTGGTGAATACTTTAGCGGTGATAGCCAATGCAGTTGCAGAACATATTAATACAGATACAATTGAGGAAACAGTGGTTTTTTTTCCAATGATTGATGCCAGAAGAATGGAAGTTTTTGGAGGGAAATATAACCAAGGGCTATTAGAAATTGGGCCATCTGAAGCCATAATCTTAAATCAGGCCCTATTGGATAAGCAAATTGGTCAAAATAAAGTCATTTTTTGCGGGGATGGTGCCAAAAAACTCCTCAGCCTTACTCTACCAGAAAACTGTAGTATTGATAACACCGAACATACTGTTAATCACATGGTTATGCTTGCAAATCGGGCTTTTGAAGCCAAAAATTTTGCAGATTTGGCATACGCTGAACCTTTTTATATTAAGGAATTTTATCAAGCATTAGCCAAATAATGGGGCTTGACGAAAAAGTATAGTGAATAACTGTACTGTATACATAACAAAAAAGCTAACTTTGTAGAAGTCATAATACCCCAATATTACAAGACATGAACGCAACTATTCAATCCATTACGTTAACAAAGGGCGAAGAGCCTGTAAAGGTAGATTTCCTTCAGACCAAGAAGGCTGCTTTAATTCTTCGCTCAATCAATCACAAGCTTCGACAGCAAATCATCAAATTATTGGACGACCAAGAAAAGATGACGGTGACTGAGCTTTATGTAAAACTTCGTTTAGAACAATCAGTAGCCTCGCAACACTTAGCCATTTTAAGAAGGGCAGGGATCGTTAGTACTACCCGCGAAGGGAAGTTTATTTATTATTCCGTGAATTACACACGCTTGAACGATGTGGTCGGTTTTGTGAAAGCATTGGTAGATTAATTACCTTTGCGGAAAAATCAATGCATGTTTATCAAACAATTATACACTGGATGTATCAGCGAAGCTGCATACTATATTGAAAGTAATGGCGTAGCGGCTGTGATAGATCCACTCAGAGATATTGAAGCGTATGTAGATTTAGCAAAAGAAAGAAACGCTTCCATCCAGTATATATTTGAAACGCATTTCCATGCAGACTTCGTGAGTGGTCATTTAGATTTAGCAGCTGCTACTGGTGCTACCATTGTTTATGGACCTAACACAGTTACCAATTACCCTGTACATGTTGCCAAAGACTTAGACATTTTTGTCTTAGGCAAATTACAAATTCAAGTATTGCATACACCTGGGCATACATTGGAAAGCAGTTGTTATTTGCTCAAAGATGAAGCAGGCATTGACCAAGCCATATTTACTGGCGACACTTTGTTTGTAGGAGATGTGGGCAGACCCGATCTTGCACAAAAAAGCCAAGAGTTGAGCATGGCCGATTTAGCAGGCATGTTGTATGATAGTTTGCACGCTAAAATTATGCCGTTGGCTGATGACGTAGTGGTCTATCCCGCACATGGGGCTGGCAGCAGTTGTGGCAAACAATTAGGTGCTGAAACCTTTAGTACCATTGGCGTTCAAAAAGCCACCAACTATGCATTGCGTGCAGAAACCAAAGAAGCCTTTATTAAAGAAGTCACTGAAGGTTTGGCCAATCCTCCAGCTTATTTTCCTATCAATGCGGCCATCAATAAAGCGGGCTATACTAGTTTAACTGACCTATTAAACAAAGCATTGGTTCCTGTTTCTATTGATGCATTTAAACTGCAACTCAATAACCATCCTATTATTTTAGATACCAGACACCCTTCTACATTTGTACAGGGCTTTGTGCCAGGTTCAATCAATATTGGATTAAACGGCAGATTTGCAGAATGGGCTGGCTCTCTATTGTCATTTACCCAACCAATTATTTTAATTACAGAAACTGGCAGCGAAAAAGAATCCATTGTTCGACTCAGTAGAGTTGGATTTGAAAAAATTGAAGGTTATTTAGCGGGTGGATTTGAGGCTTGGCAAGCAGCAGGCGAACCCATCGATTTGATCATTGATGTAGAAGCCGATGAGTTGGCTATGGATATGCCATTTGATGAGAACTTAGTGATTGTAGATGTTAGAAGAGAAACCGAATATGCCAATGAACATATCAGTGAAGCCATTAATATTCCTTTGGACCAATTAACAGACCCAGGCAGCATGGCCAATTTAGATGATCATCACAATATTTACATTCATTGTGCTGGTGGCTATAGAAGTGTAATTGCTGCATCAATGATTAAGCGAGAAGGCATTCACAATATTAGAAATGTGGTAGGTGGATTTGACGCCATCAAAACAATGGCAGACAAATTCAGCTTCGAAAAAGAAGCCACAACACTTAATTAAGCTTAATCAATTTTAAGTGTATGGTGTTTGGCAGGATCATACTGCCATTTCCATCTGCGATGGCTCCACAAATAATTAGCTGGTTTTAGCTTCACGGCTTGCTCCACTTTTTGAGCATATATTTTGGTGAGTTCGCCATCTTTATATTGAAGTGGGTCAGAAGTCATTAATTCAAACTTGATTTCATAATAGCCTCTGCGAACCTTATAAAAATGACAAAATACCATATGGGTATCATTGAGCTTTGCCCCTTTTTCTGGTCCAAGAATAAATGGTGTTAAGCGATTGAAAAAAGGCACCCAATAGGCTTTTAAATCACTGGGCGGATTTTGATCTGCTGCCAAGCCCAATGCATAACGGTCTTTCACATAAACATGAAACTGGTGTTTAAAATGTTTTGTAGGAATCAATATGGTGCCATTTTTAGCCCGCATATTATAAATGATTTTATCCATCACTTGATTCGTCAATGGTTGATATACACCTACAAATGGGAACAAGCTGTGTCTGGGAATCCAGTGATTTAAAAATTCCCAATTAAAAAAATGCCCTGCCATTAATTGCACATTTTTCCCAGAAGCATATAATGCGTTGAGCTCATCAATATTACCCACCAAACGTTTGTCGGCTTCTTTGGTACTGATGGAAATCATTTTGATGGTCTCAACGATGGTATCAATAAAATTGTGATAAAAATCTTTAGCAATTCGTAAGCGTTCTGCATCAGTTTTTTCAGGAAACGCAATCAATAAATTGTGTAAGACTACTTTTTTACGATACCCAAAACCATAAAATACCAAAACGTATAATCCATCAGCAATAAAATACAAAAACCGCCAAGGCAGCAATGACAACAGATAAAATAATGGGAAAATGATATAATACATGGACGAACGCGTTAAAGAATAATATTCTGTAAAATAGCACTCTTTTCTTGGTGATCGGTATTGTAATGCAGTCCTCTGCTTTCTTTTCTAAACTGTGCACCTTTTACAATTAAGTACCCTACCGTAATTAAGTTTCTTAATTCACAGAGTTGTGGTGATACTTTAGTGGAACGATACAATTGCTCAGTTTCTTCAAATAATAAATCTAATCGCTTCATGGCTCTACTTAATCGCACATCTGTTCTCACAATCCCTACATAATCACTCATGATTTGCTGCAGTTCTTTTAAACTCTGCGTGATCAAAATCATTTCCCTAGGCTCTGCGGTTCCCAATGCATTCCAATCAGGAATACTGGATGTAAAGGTCATTTGGTCTATCTGCTCACTACTGTTGATATAACAGCGATGCGCAAAAACCATGGCTTCCAACAAACTGTTGCTGGCCAAACGATTGGCGCCGTGTAAGCCAGTGCTGGCGCATTCACCACAGGCGTATAATTGTTTAATAGAAGTTCTACCCCACTCATCAGTTTTGATCCCTCCACAACTATAATGTGCTGCCGGTGCAACCGGAATCATATGTTGCATCACATCAATACCAATTGACAAACATTTTTGATAGATATTCGGAAAATGATGAATGAACTGATCCTGCCCCATATGCCTACAATCCAAGTAAACATATTCGGTTCCAGTTCGTTTCATTTCGTTATCAATTGCTCTGGCCACAATATCACGTGGCGCTAAATCTTTGCGGGGATCGTAGCGTTCCATGAATGCTTCGCCTGCTTTGTTTCTTAAGATTCCACCATCCCCTCTCACAGCTTCTGTAATTAAAAAAGAAGGCGAAACACCTGGTTCATACAATGCAGTGGGATGAAATTGAATGAACTCCATGTTTTCAATTTTACCCTTTGCGCGATACACCATTGCAATACCATCGCCTGTTGCAATCTTAGGATTGGTAGTAGTTCTGTATGCCTGCCCACAACCGCCAGAAGCCAACAAAACAATTTTTGATGCGATGGTTTCTATTTGATTGGTTTGCAGATTGAGCACATAAACCCCATAACAGGTGATGTCTAGTGTAGATTTGGTGACCAAATAACCCAAATGGTGTTGGGTAATTAAATCCACAACAAAACAATGATTCAATAAAACAATATTTGGCAAATGAGTCAATTGAGAGAGCAGAGCGCGCTCCATCTCAAGACCAGTCACATCTTTGTGGTGCAAGATTCTGTTTTCACTGTGCCCACCTTCCTTTCCCAAGCTATAACTCCCTGCTTCATCTTTATCAAAAGAAGCACCATAATCAATAATTTCTTTGATGCGCTCTGGTCCTTCTGTAACCACTATTTCAACAATGGATTCGTTACAGAGTCCATCACCCGCTATCAACGTATCAGTAATATGTTTACCAAAACTGTCTTTATTGACATCCCAAACCCCCGCAATACCCCCTTGAGCATACTTGGTATTGGTTTCATCTGCTTGGGTTTTGGTAATAATGGTGATTTGCTTTTCAGGAAAAGCTTTGGCCATTTTTAATGCATACGTTAATCCTGCAATACCAGAACCAATGACTAAGATGTCGGTTTGATGCATATAATTGGTTAAATAGGAATTAAGCAGGTTCTATCCAAGCACCATGCTCTTTTAATAGATTGATTAATTCTGATACGGCAATATCGCTATCAATATTTCGCTTCATGATGTCCTTGCCTTTGTACAAAGTGATTTTTCCCACACCGCTTCCTACATAACCAAAGTCGGCATCGGCCATTTCACCAGGTCCATTCACAATACATCCCATGATGGCTATTTTGACGCCTTTTAAATGATTGGTCACTTGTCTGATTTTAGCAGTGGTTTCTTGCAAATCAAATAAGGTTCTACCACAACTTGGGCAGCTGATGTATTCAGTTTTTGAAATTCTTGTTCTGGTGGCTTGTAAAATGCTAAAAGCTGAAGAATTGATGAATTGCTCAATGGACGTATTATTCAAATAGTTTCTGCCACTGGTATCCACAACACCGCTATTCATGTTTTGATAACTGTTGGCTTGCATTCCCAAACAAATACCATCGCCCATACCATCCAATAACAATGCGCCGCATTCAGTAGCAAAATGGATCAAGTGTTCGTCTGGCGTTTGCCAATAACTATCGGTCATGATGATGACGGGATTCTTTACGGCATGTTGCATCAAAGCCATCATCATTCTTCTGATTGATTGCATGGCATTGGCATTGGTACTGCTTAAGCACAATACTACTGTTGTATCATTACTAAATTGTTCTAAGAATGAATAATCATTGATTGCTGTGTCATCATTATAACAATCAATCATGACAAAATTGAGTACTGAACTTTTATTTGATGCTGCTGCATAACCAGAGCGATCAAATATGGGGCAATAACTGTACTGATCTTCACAAAGTTCATAAGTGGCAGGATACACAATGACTTTCAAGGTACCAGGTAAAGCAAAATCAAGTATTTGATGACCAGTAAAAATATAGTCTGCTGCAGCATCCCCAATAGCCCATTTATCTGTTGCAGGATCGTATTTGTAGCCGATGGCTTCTAAATGTTGGGGAGTAATTTGAGGAATCTTACTCAAATCTGCTACTACCACCGGTACTTGATTGCCTCCAATATTACTTACCGAAAATGTTTGTCGTCTGTTGTAGCTAAAAGGGTTATAAGGAATTTTATCAATTGTAGGCACTATGCCATGTGTAACGGCCGACCTTTCCGAAGGGGCGTAACGTTTGATCAAATCTTTACAAACAGGAATTTCTAATTCAGGGTCTTCAGTTAAACTGACACGTACGGTATCTCCTATGCCATCTTCTAATAATGTTCCAATACCTGCAGCACTTTTCACACGACCATCTTCACCATCACCAGCTTCTGTAACACCTAGATGCAATGGATAACATTCCCCAAATTCGGCTTCCATTTGTTGCACCAATAAACGATAGGCTTGCACCATCACCTGTGGGTTACTGGCTTTCATGCTGAGGACAATATTGTGGTAATCTTCTGAACGGGCAATGCGTAAAAACTCCATCGCACTTTCAACCATACCAATAGGAGTATCTCCGTATCGACTCATGATGCGATCACTAAGCGATCCATGATTGGTGCCTATGCGCATGGCTGTTCCATACTCTTTACATATTAACACCAAGGGCGTAAATCGTTCTCTGATGCGCTCAATCTCTTCAAGGTATTCTGCATCAGTATAATCAATTTGTTCAAACTTTTTCTTATCAACGTAGTTGCCCGGATTCACCCTAACTTTCTCCACAATTTTCGCTGCAATTTCTGCAGCATTTGGGGTAAAATGAATATCCGCCACTAAAGGGGTAGTATACCCACGTTTGCGTAATTCATTTTTAATGTTGAGGAGATTTTCTGCTTCTTTCTTTGAAGGCGCTGTAATTCTTACCAACTCAGCCCCTGCTTCAATACAGCGGATGGCTTGGGCTACTGTTGCCATGGTATCCATGGTATCGGTTGTCGTCATGGTCTGCACCCGAATAGGATGACCATTGCCCAATAACAAATCACCAATGTTTACTTCGCGGGTTTTAAGCCGGCTTAATTGTGTGAGTGACTGACAGTATAGTTGCATAAATCAAATCGCTTTATCTTTTGCCTTCAAAAAAACCTTGGTTTCGCAATATTTTTTTAAGAAGATTGATCCTTGTTTCTACCATTGGCACTTGCTTAGCGCCCTCTAAATTCAATACAAAAAAGTAAGGGTGTTTGTTCTCCTCAATCCAACCAATTACCCATGCCAATTGATCCCCATTTTCCTTATAGGTTAAGCCAGTTTTATAACTCAATTGATAATTGGCGTTTGATTCTTGGAGCATTAACCTTTTTACAATCTCATGGGTTCTTTTTTGAAAAGGCAATTGATTAAAGAACAGTCTTTTTACAATACCCAATTGTTCGTCAGGAGTGATTTTTATAGTGTTGTTCAACCAAAAACTGTCGATGGATTTTCCAATAGTATGATTCCCATATTGCAAACTGTCTAACCAAAATTGCATGGTATCCTTACCAATGCGCCTAGCGACTTCTTGAAAATAAGGTACAATTGATTGTTTAAATGCTTGTTCCATCGTTACTGCAGAATCTAATTGGATGGTCATCTTTTCATCAGACACTACACCAGTTTCAAGCGCAATCATGGCATGTACCACTTTAAATGTGGATGCTGGTGAATAAACAGAATCCTTATATCGATCCAAATTGTAAATAGTAAAATCACCTGTGCCATTATTGAATAAAGCGAAACTGCCTTTTACACCAGCTGAATCAAAATAATTGCCAAGTTCATTATTCACTTGAACATTATTGGGCGAACAGGCAACCATATACAACGCAACACTAATAAATAGTAAACATTTTTTCATACGATTCTTATTTTAATACCCCCAATTCCTTACCCACTTTAGTGAATGCAGCAATGGCTTTGTCTAAATGGGCTTGTTCATGTGCCGCACTTAATTGAACGCGAATTCTAGCCAACCCTTTTGCAACAACAGGATAAAAGAAGCCAATCACATAAACGCCTTCTTCTAATAATTGTGCTGCAAATTTTTGCGCTACGACTGCATCGTACAACATAATGGGCACAATTGGGTGGTCGCCTGGTTTTATGTCAAAACCAGCTTCTGTCATTTTTGTTCTAAAATACTGTGTATTATATTCCAATTTGTCGCGTAAGGTAGTGGCCGACGTCAACATATCTAAAACAGCAATAGAAGCGCCTACAATACTTGGTGCAACTGTATTCGAGAAAAGATAGGGTCTACTGCGCTGGCGCAACATTTCAATAATCTCTTTCCGTCCTGAAGTAAACCCACCACTTGCTCCACCAAGCGCCTTACCCAAAGTACCAGTGATGATGTCAATTCTGCCCATCACCCCACGGTATTCATGCGTGCCCCTTCCTGTTTTACCCAAAAAACCAGAAGAATGACATTCATCAATCATCACAATGGCATCATATTGGTCGGCTAAATCACAGATCTTATCTAATTGTGCTATGGTACCATCCATGCTAAATGAACCATCTGTTACTATAATTCTACTTCTGCAATGAGCAGATTCTTTCAATTTGGCTTCAAGATCGGCCATATTATTATGCTCGTAACGGAAACGTTGTGCTTTACACAAACGAACCCCATCAATGATTGAAGCATGGTTTAGCGCGTCACTGATAATGGCATCTTCCTCTCCAAACAAAGGTTCAAAGACACCGCCATTGGCATCAAATGCAGCCGCATATAAAATGGTGTCTTCTGTTCCTAGAAAATCGGCAAGTTTATGCTCTAATGTTTTGTGAATGTCTTGTGTACCACAAATAAACCGAACACTGCTCATGCCATAACCGTGTGTGTCAATGGCTTTATGTGCTGCTTCAACAACAGCAGGATGTGATGAAAGGCCTAAATAATTGTTGGCACAAAAGTTTAAAACCTTTTTACCATTCACTACTATTTCAGGACCCTGCTCACTCGTAATAACACGTTCTTTCTTGAATAAACCGGCTGATTCAATTTCAGCTAATTCAGTGGCAATTCTTGCAACAAATTTTTCATTCATACTCCATTCATTAGAATGGCAAAGGTAGGGAAGTTCGGGCTTTTTTAGTCGGCAACAAAGCGGTAGCCAACCCCTTTTATGGTAATAATTTGAAGATTCGGATCTTCTTTCAAATATCCTCTTAATTTGGTAATATAAACATCCAGATTTCTACTGTTAAAGAATGAATCATTCCCCCAAATATGGTTCAATAAATCCCTTCGTTGAATGAGTTCATTCGCATTGAGGTAAAAATACTTCAACAACTCTGACTCTCTATATGATAATTTTCGGATGTCTTTTCCAAGAATTAACATTTGTTTGTGTGCATGAAATGCAAACTGACCAATCATCACTTCTTCCTCTATTCCCTTGATTACAGTTGCTTTAGGAATTCGCAAAACATTGTGTATGCGAACAATTAACTCTTCAATGCTAAAAGGCTTGCGAATGTAATCGTTACCGCCTAAATTAAACCCTTTTACAACATCTTCTGTTTGCGTTTTCGCAGTTAAAAAAATAATGGGCATATTGTCTTGTAAACGCCGAATTTCAGTAGCCAACTCAAATCCATTTTTATTGGGAAGCATGACATCTAATACACACAAATCAGGTAAGAATTGTTGAAATTGATGGATCACTTTGGCGCCATCCATTTCCATTAATACATCAAACCCTCGTTGTTCTAATGACTCTACAACAATTTTTCCCAAGAACATTTCATCTTCAACATATAGAATTTTGATGGCCATAACACACTATAAAGGATTTATATTCATTGGTTTGTTGTCAGTTGTAGATATTGGCATTAGCACTGTAAATTCACTGCCTTTGCCGAGTTCACTTTTTACAGAAATCAAACCATTGTGTTGTCGTATTATATGGTTTACATAACTCAAGCCTAATCCATAGCCTTTGATATTATGTACGTCCCCAGTTGGTACACGAAAGAATTTATCGAAAATCTTATGTTGAAATTGCTTAGCAATGCCTATACCATTGTCGCTGATGCGCAATTCCGCCAACTGATTTGAAGGCATCGACAAGTAAATTTTCACAACAGCATTATTGCCACTGTATTTCAGCGCGTTGTCTAATAAATTATACAGCACACTTGATATGTGCAATTTATCTGCCTCAATAAATAATTCTCCTAATGAAGTATTGAATTCAATATTGGCGTTCTTTTTATCGAACTGAATTTTTATACTATCGAGTATGTCTTCTATTAACTGTTTAAGATTGAACCATTCTTTATTTAAAATAATTTTATCTGATTCAAACATTGATAATTTAAGCACTTTGTCTACCAGCAAACTAAGTCGTTGCATTTCAGCAGAAGAAATGGCCAAATACTCTTTTGTTCGCTCAGGATTTTGCAAAGCATTGAAATTTCTCAAGGCTTCTATCGCAACATTTACTGTAGCAATCGGCGTTTTTAGCTCATGGGTAATATTGCTGATAAACTCATTTTTGAAAATGGCTAATTTCTGTTGTGCCACTAAGTTTCGATACAAAAAGATAAACGCAATTGAAATGAATGAAATTAACAACAAGGAAAGAAACGCTTGCGGCAAGATTTTAAACAATAAATACTTGGTAGGGTTGTCAAATTTTGCTTGATACCATTTTGGCTGTATAAATCCTACTGTAGCAATACTGGTTCTGTAAAAATTAGTCGCTACGGTATCTTTTAAATGCAATGAATCAAACAAACCTGTCTTGGTGGTAAATGTTAAATTAATTCCAGATTTCTTTAAAATGGCTGCATATGCAGAATCCAAGTCTTTAATGGAAAGCGAATCAGCCACCGCCACACTTCTAGAAAACAAACTAATAAATGAGCTGTTGGTGGTAATATCTGATGCCCCCTTGGATAGTTTAATTGACTGTGACTGATTATGATTCTTTAACGACTTTTTTGTTAGGTTAATTGATTGATGTAGCAGAAATGAATCTGGCATCTTGGGCTTGACCCTAATGGTGTCCTTATTATTTTTTTGCAACCATTGACGAATATTTGTCAAACTATCATTTGCACGAATAATGGTAGTTGGCTGATTGGGGTGGACCCTAATACTAAGGATTGAAGATGGCTTTGGCAAAAGCGTATCTAAAATCAAACTTATTTTTTTAGTATCGGTTGGTTCATTCTGTGTAATAGTGATTTGTTTCACTAAAGTGTCTCGGAGTAGGCCTTTCATCATTTTCAAAAAACCAGTATCGCGCAACATACTTGGCTTTACACTATCCCGTTTTTTTAGCACTGCATTGGCGGCTTCCAAAGCAAATAAATTATTGCCTTTAGCCGCATTGAAGAAAAGCGTATCCGATTTAAATCGATTGACTTGCATCGCATACACCAATTCCTTAAATAAGAGGTCAGTTTGCTTAAAAGTCCTTTCTTTTTGGTCTTTAAAAATAAGACTGATCCAATAACATTGAAATGCTACAATTACAGCAATAGCGCTGATCATTACCAATCTTGATATTGTCAATTTTGTCATAGCTCAATACAAATATAAACCTGAAACAAGCCACTAAGTTGCATATTAACCTTAATTAACCTTAGTGAAAGACAGTTTAACACAGCAAGAAATAGTTTTGATTTCTAAAACAAATAATATGAAAAAATGGATAACAGCTTCTATGCTGCTCAGCTGCTCAACTTTGTTGGCACAACAAAAAGAAGGCACAATTCTTTATGAAAAGAAGGTCAACCTACACAAAACCATTCAAAACGAACAAATGAAAGCAATGATGCCTGAATTCAGAACAAGCAGGCACCAATTACTCTTTAGTGACAGTGTGTCCATTTATCGAATGATCCCTGAAACAGATGCACCAGATCCTTTTTCGTCTGGAAGTGGTGGACCAGTATTTATCAATGTTGGTGGAGGAGCAGATGGGGGTGATTTGTATAAAAATTTTGCTCAATCAAAGGGTGTACAATCCTCAGAATTCGGCGGGAAAGCGTATTTAATCATTGATACATTAAAGGCAGAACCTTGGAAAATGACAGATGAAACAAAAAAAATTATGGGGTTCACCTGTTATAAAGCTACCAGAAAGATCAAGCAAGCACAAAGGTCCGTTATCAGAACATTTGGAGGACCGGCCAATAACATCAGCGATACAGCCAAAAGTCAATCTGCTCCAGAAGTTAAAGAAATTGAGATCATAGCTTGGTTTACCAACGATATAATTACACCTGCCGGTCCTGAAAATTTTGGCCAATTGCCAGGACTAATTCTTGAATTAGACTTTGATAATGGCTCAACAGTTTTTACTGCTACAGAGGTAAAGAAGACCGTTAATAAAAAAGAATTAAAAGAACCACAAAAAGGCAAAACAGTCAGTAGGCAAGAATTTCAAAAGATCATGTTCGACCTCATGAGTTCACAAGCACCTGGTGGATTTAGGATGAGTAGAAACTAAATAAAAAAAGCCCTTGAAACCAAGGGCCTTTTTTTTAACTATAGCCAAACTTAAAAACTGCGAATAACAATATTGGGGCCATTGCCTCCAGCCGACTTGTTTAAGCGGTAGCTAAAACTTAACAAGAAGTATCGTTGTAATACATTGTATCTGGTATCTTGAATAAAGTTTTGATTCGCTGTTCTGTTAACGCCTATGTTTTGATTCAACACATCTAAAACAGTGAACTTCAATTCGCCCTTCTTATGCTTTAAAAAACTTTTCGCAAGTGATATATTCCAAAAAGGAACGCTGGTATTAAATCCGTCTGCCCTACCGGTATTGATGGTATAGTCGAGGGTATTATTCAAAACAAATCCTTTTGGTAAAAAATTGGTAATATCCAGACCATAGACTTGTTGAAAGAATCGGTTATTCAATTGCGGTTGTAAAGAATATTTTGCTTGGTTGATATTGACCCTAGCAGTTAAATGAATGTCGATTGTTGTGTCCAGAGAAAATTGGTAGCCGAAATTGGGCGTTAAACTTATATTGTCAATCACATTTCTTTGGTCATTGATAAAACTAATATTTCGATTGCTTGAGCCACTGATCCCAATATCAATCCTTGATTTCAGCTTTTTAATGGGGAAACCCGCATTGATATTACCCACTAAAAAAGCGTTTCCATCTGCATTTACCGGCATCGTTATTCTTGAACCATTCGGCAATATCCTGTCTGAATTGACAAATGCATTACTGACTCTAGAATAAGAAAGAAATGAAAACAGATTTCTTTGTGTGTACATATTAAATGAAGAAAAATTAATGGCCAATGATTGCGTATAACTGCGTCTTAAATTAGGATTACCAGTATAGGTATTCAATGGATCGCTGATATCTGCCACTGGCTGTAACTGTTGGGTGGAAGGTTGATTGGTTGATGTATTGTAATTGAGCCCTAAACTAACAGAAGGTTTTAATTTGAATTGTACAGAGACCATGGGCAATACATCCGCAAACGTTTGCCTAATTGTATAGGCATTTGTTTTATTGACGCTTTCTAAAGAAGCCACTTGTAAGTTAGCGCCAGTGGTCAAACTAAACTTTTTGAAATTGGATCTAAAATTTAATCCTCCGCCGCCATAGGCATATACACTCCTAAAGTGGTTACTTAAAAGGGTATTGACTTGATCATACTTGCCGTTTCCATTATTGAAATCAAACGTATTTCTTTTGCTTTCCCCGGTACTAATATTATAAAAAGTACTGAATTCTAATAATGACTTTAAACCAATACCTTCTGTATAAATAAGATTACCGCCAATATTATTCGTAATGGCATCTCGCTGATTGATTTGATTAGTAATGGAATCAGGCAAGGGTATCCCCGCATTATAAAACCGATTAACTGTGTTTAAAGTACCATCTTGCTTGCTATCATTATACGCCAGATTAACGTTTGAAGAGATGGTTCTGCCACGTTTTTTAAATTTTTTTCTAAATAGGAGATTTCCATTAAAGTTTACAGCTTTTGACTGACTGATCAAATTGGTACTGCCTTCATTTAGTTTCACCTGTTGATCATTAACCGATTGATAACTACTCGTAGAGTTGGCTGTGTTTTCTTGAACAGTCAATTGTGGGGTAAATCTTAATGAAGACGAGGAATCAATTTTTTGATCAAGAATGGCACTAATTTTCTTCTGTTTATTGTGATTGATATTAGTGCTATTCGCTGTATAATCAAAAGTATTCCCTGGTAATAAATTGCGCCGATTGATTGTTCTATTTGTTAGAAGATTCACATCACTGATAATACCATTGACATTTAAATCGGTTCGTTTGTTCCAATTGTTATTATAATTTAAGCCCCCCGCAAATGTTTGGGCAATGCCTTGTTGATTAGGGCCCATTCCTGTAATGGGCAAACCACCACCAGTTTCATCACTATTACTTGTTCTAAGCGTTATGCCAGTTCCGTTTCGCATACCCCTGGCTAATTCACCCGTAAAATTCATCACATCTCCAATTGAGAACCCTTGCTTATTGGTATTATTTCCCATACCAATTATTGACATTTGTTTGTCGCCATTAAAGCGATTAATATTGGTCTGCCCCTCATATCTGTCTTTATTTCCACCACCAATAGTAACCCTTCCAAAAGTTGAATTGTTTCTATCCTTTTTCAATTTTAAATTGATGGCTTTTTCTGATTGACCATCTTCAATCCCTGTAAAAGCAGCTTGGTCACTTTTACGATCATATACCTGCACTTTGTCAACAGCATCAGCATCTAAATTTTTAGTAGCGATTTTAGGATCGCCTGTAAAAAATTCCTTCCCATTGACCATAAATCGATTGACTCTTTGTCCGTTCACTTTTACAGTACCATCCCTATCTACGGTTACCCCGGGTAATTTTTTCAGTAAATCTTCAACAACTGCATTGGGTTGTGTTTTAAAGTTTTCAGTATTGAATTCAACAGTGTCATTGTTGATGATGACAGGTGGCCTTCTTGCGGTAACTGTTACATCTCCAGCATGAATTAAATCTGTTAAAATGATGCGACCTAAGTTTAACTGTTCAGTACCCTTTATTTGAATGGGTTTCCAAACTGGCAAGTAGCCTACATAAGAGAATGACAATAAATAGTTGCCCTTGGGTAACCCTGATAATTTGAATTTGCCTAATGAATCCGCTCTGGCAAAACTTACCAGCGTGGAATCTTTTTCTTGAACAATTGACACAGTGGTATAGGCCAAGCCCTTCTTTGCAATGGAATCAACCACTTCACCTGTAATAGTGGCATTGGTTTGCTGTGCATTTAGTGCAAATGACAACAATATGCTGAACATAAAAAAACCGACTAGCTTCATACAAAAAATTTATTGTACGAAGCTAATCGGCTAACACCCAAATAAGGGTTAACTAATATTTCTTAAAGGTTAATCAAGGTTAAAAGACTATTCTACCCCTAATAATTCTACTTCAAAAATGAGTAAAGAACCTGGGATTATTTTATCGCCTTTTTGTTGGTCTCCGTAAGCAAGATCTGCTGGAACATAAAACTTCCACTTACTGCCCACTGTCATCAATTGTAGTCCTTCTTGCCAACCCAATATCACATTGCCTAAAGGAAAACTAACGGGCTCTCCTCTTTCAACAGAACTATCAAAAATCGTCCCATTGATCAATGTGCCATGATAATGACATTTAACCTTATTGGTCAATTTTGGCTTAACGGTATCAGTACCATTTTTAATTACTTCATATTGTAAGCCGCTGGGCAAAGTAACCACACCAGGCTTTAGCGCCATCTTAGCCTGAAATGCTTTACCCTCATTTCTGGCAACAGTAGACTTTTCTGCACTTAATTTTTGTTGATATGTGCCAATACATAAGTCTAATAATTCATCTGAAATCATGGATTTCTTGCCAGCAAAACCATCCATAATCCCTTTTTGAAATTGGGAAGCCACAAGTGGATCCAAGCCCTGTGCTTTAAGGTTTTGGGCAATACGAATCCCAAGGGCATAGCTGGCGCTGTCTGCTGCCGATTTAAAAAGAACGTTTGCAGTAGTTGCTTTTGCAGAAGGCTTAACAGCTGTTTTTGATTTATCACCTGCAGCTGAAGGTGCTTTAGGACCAGGCTTTACCTGAGCTTGGGCAAACTGAACTAAAGTAACGAGAACTAAAAAGATGCTTATTTTTTTCATTTGATGTGTTTCATTTATGCTGTGCAAATTAAGTTAAAAGTGCATCAATCGCATGACTGGCTTTGTTAAATTGAAATCTTGCGGTAACGGTATCCATCATCATTTTAATTTGCGCATTGCAAAGATTGCCCATACTGCCTTCGTGTTGATGGTTAAGTTGAGTTGAATAAGTAAACTGACCATTTTCAATGGCATTGCCCACTTGTTGATACGCATCTCGGAAAGGCAGGCCTTGCAATACCAATTTGTTGACTTCTTCAACACTAAACATATATTGGTATTTAAGGTCATCAACAATTGTTGGATTAATCTGAATATGGCTAAGCATTAGGTGCATCATATTCAAACAATGATTCAGTTCGCTAAATGCGGGGAATAAATGTTCTTTTAGTAATTGCAAATCACGATGATATCCAGAAGGCAGATTAGCAGTCATTACAATAATTTCGTTGGGAAGTGCTTTAATTCGATTGCAATAAGCTCTGGTTAACTCAAAAACATCTGGATTTTTTTTATGCGGCATAATGCTAGAGCCGGTAGTTAAATCAGCAGGAAAACTGATAAAAGCAAAATTTTGATTCAAATACAAACAAGCATCCATACTCAACCTAGATAATGTATCGGCAATATTGGCCAGTGCCGCTGCAACAATTCTTTCCGTTTTACCCCTGCCCATTTGCGCATAAACCACATTTACATGCATTGTGTCAAAGCCCAGCAACTCAGTAGTCATTTGTCTGTTGATGGGGAAAGAAGAACCATAGCCAGCTGCAGAACCCAATGGATTCTTATTGACAATTTGGTATGCTGCTTCAAGGGTGATCAAATCATCTACCAAGCTTTCAGCATAAGCGCCGAACCAAAGACCAAATGAAGAAGGCATGGCCAATTGTAAATGGGTATAGCCTGGCAACAGAACGGATTGATGTTTTTCACTCTGTGCTTGTAATAATTCAAATAATCTGGAAGTACTTTCAACAACTGTTTGAATGGCAGCGCGCAAATATAATTTGATGTCTACTAAAACCTGATCGTTCCTACTTCGGGCGCTGTGAATTTTCTTGCCCATCTCGCCCAAGTTTTTAGTGAGCAAAAACTCAACATAAGAATGAATGTCTTCAACACCATCAGGAATTACAAATGTTGGAGCAGAAACTATCTGATAAATGGCTTGCAATTCTTTAACCAACGCTTGCAATTCAGCAGCACTAATCAAACCAATAGAAGCCAACATTTTCACATGTGCAATGGATCCCAATACATCAAAGGGTGCCAATAATTGATCGAAATCCTTGTCTTTCCCAACGGTAAACTGCTCCACTAATTGAGTGGTACTGGTATTTTGCTTACTCCATAGTTTCATTGAACAGCTTTTAAAAGGTGAATATAAAAATGAATGCCTTCTTCAATCTCAGATAAATAAATAAACTCATCGGCCGTATGACTTCTGGCACTGTCCCCAGGGCCAACTTTTAACGCTGGAAAAGGCATCAAAGCTTTATCACTCGTAGTAGGACTGCCATAGCAAGTACTGCCCAATGATATTCCAGCCAATACAATTGGATGGTCCTTCGCAATCAGCGTAGATTTAAGTCTGGTACTCCTAGGTTGAATGTTGGCAGATAAATGCGCCCGCAGCAAATCCAAAATTTCATCAAATTGATACAATTCATTGACGCGAATATCAATGATATAATCAGCTGAAGCTGGCACAATATTGTGTTGTTGATTAGGGGTAGACATCGCAGTAACCGTCATCTTCACAGGGCCTAACAAATCACTTACTTTGTCAAACTGATAGGTTTGAATCCACCCAATATCTTTAATGGCTTTATACAAAGCATTGTCCCCTTCATTTCTGGCCGCATGCCCAGCTATCCCTTTGGCACTTGCATCAATCACCAATAAGCCTCTTTCAGCAATAGCCAATTGACATAAGGTAGGTTCACCCACAATGGCAAAATCAATTGTTGGCAATAAGGGGATCAAAGCCTCCACCCCATTTTTACCTGATATTTCTTCTTCAGCAGTGACTGCAATGATCAGATTATATGGCAAGTCAAACTGTGGATAATAATGCACAAAACACGCAATTAGGGATACAAGTGGGCCCCCAGCATCATTACTTCCCAAACCAAACAATTTATTGGATTCAATGATTGGTTCAAATGGATTTAATTGATACCCGGTGTTAGGTTTAACCGTATCATGATGCGAATTCAATAATATAGTGGGTTTGCTGGCATCAAAATATTGATTGGTTGCCCAAATATTGTTTTTGTATTGATTAAATGGAATGGCCTGTTTTTGAAAAAAAGCACCAATGCAAGCAGCAGTTAAGTCCTCTTCTCTGCTAAATGAAGGAATGGCAATCAGTTCCTTTAATAATTGAACTGCATCATGATATAGTTTTGTAAAATCACTCATACTGAATAGTGGTTCCTGATTGTCCTGAAATTAATTGATGCATTTCTAAAGCGTTTCCTATAATGACTTTTTTAACCCCGTTCTCAATTGCACTAAATGCATTATCCAATTTGGGGATCATCCCCGCAAAAATTTGTTGGTTTTGTTTCAAGGTTTGATAATAGGTTGGCTGTATCAAAGGAATAACGGAGGTTTCATCATTAACGTCTAATAACACCCCTTTTTTCTCAAATGAATAAATTAAAACGGTTTCATACAATGTGCTCATGGCAGTAGCAATAGATTGAGCGATTGTGTCAGCATTGGTGTTGAGCAATTGCCCTTCCCCATTGTGGGTAATTGGAGCAATCACTGGCACCAATTGTTGTTGCAATAAAGTATTGATAAAATGACTGTTCACAGCATTAACGTCCCCTACTAATCCATATTGAATTGGCTGCTCAGGTGTTACCCGTCGTTGATAGGCACTAATCAGATTGGCATCAGCACCAGTTAGTCCAATGGCATTGGCTTGAAGCGATTGCAACTGCGCTACAATCGTTTTATTGATTAAGCCGGCATATACCATGGTCACAATTTTCAGTGTTTCTGTATCCGTGATTCTTCTACCATCCACCATTTGCTGTTGAACGCCCATGGTATTGGCTAATTGGGTAGCCAGCTTCCCTCCACCATGGACCAAAATTTTAGCCGATTTAATGGCAGCAAAATCTGCAAGAAACTGCGTTAATGCAGCTGCATCATCTACAATATTTCCGCCAATTTTAACCACAGTTAAGGTAGTCATATCAACTGTTTTTGTTGATGTAAAATATTAGCCAATACGGCTTGTGCAGCCCATACTCTGTTACCTGCTTGGCGAGTCACCAAACTATTGGAACCATCTAATAATTCATCACTCAATTCTACATTTCTTCTCACAGGCAAACAATGCATCAGTTTGGCTTGGTTGGTCTGCATCATTGTTTGTTGGGTCAACATCCAAGCCTCATCATGGCTTAACATTTGCCCATATGCATGAAAACTGCTCCAATTTTTTACATAAACAAAGTCGGCATTTTCCAATGCGGCAGCCTGGTCATATTGAATGGTTGCGCCTTTAGTGTATGTCTCAGATAACTCGTATCCCTTTGGATGTGTCACCACAAAGTCTGCTTCACCCCATGCATTAACCCATTGCGCAAAACTATTGGCCACACATTGTGGCAAAGGTTTAATATGCGGCGCCCAGGTTAAAACCACTTTAGGTTTTTTATGTTGAATTGGATTCGCCAACAATGATTCTTGAATGGTAATAATATCTGTTAAAGATTGGAGTGGATGTAAAGTAGCACTTTCCAAACTTACGATTGGTACACCAGCATATTTGATAAATTGGTGCATCAACTGTTCACTGTAATCAACATCTTTATTTTTTAAGGAAGGAAAAGTTCTAATGGCCAATATATCAAAATACTGTCCTAATACTGGAGCAGCGTCCTTAATATGTTCTACTGTGTTGCCATTCATGATCACCCCTTCTTCAAACTCGAGTGCCCAACCTTCTTTGTCTACATTAAACACAATGGCTTCCATACCCAAATTTGAAGCAGCTACTTGTGTACTCAACCTGGTTCTTAAACTTGGGTTTAAAAACAATAAACCAATACGTTTACCCTTGCCTAATTGTGCATCTGCAAAAGGATTGCTTTTATAGGCTAAAGCCTGATTCACCAGTAGTTGAATACTGTTTACATCATTTGCGGAAACAAAATGGTTCATGTTTATGCGGTATTGTTTTGAATATCAGAAATAGCTTCTTTTAAAGCGTCTAAAAACTCATCGGCTTGTTTACGGGATAAAGCCAGAGAAGGGAGTAATCTGATGACGTTGGGTTTGGCTTCTCCAGTAAAAATATTGTACTTCTCTAGTAATAATTTTTTCAATCCTTTCATTGAATCGGGTGTATCAAATCCAATCATTAAGCCTCTGCCTCTAACATTTTCAATACCATCAATGGCTTTTAACTGATTCATTAAATACATACCACGTTGCTTTGCCATACTAATCAGTTGCTCTTGTTGTATCACTTCCAATACAGCAATAGCAGCTGCACAAGCCAAATGATTGCCACCAAACGTCGTCCCCAACATCCCATGCTTTGCTTGAATATGCGGCGCAATTAAAATGCCGCCTATGGGGAATCCATTGCCCATGCCTTTGGCCATCGAATAAATATCCGCATTCACTTCTGCAATATCATGTGCAAAAAATTGGCCAGTTCTACCATATCCACACTGTACACTGTCTGCAATATAAAGTGCACCGTATTGGTCACACTGGGTGCGAATCAATCGCAAGAAAGCAGGTGATGCTGGAATAATGCCGCCAACACCTTGTATCCCTTCAACAATAACAGCAGCAATATCTTGTCCATGATTGTTGAAACAGTCTGTCAATGCTGCTTCATCATTAAAGGGTAGAAAAATGACATGGCTGGTTTCATTAACTGGTGCAATGATTGATGGATTATCTGTTGCAGCAACAGCTAAAGATGTTCTACCATGAAAGGACTTAGAAAAAGCGATGACTTTTTTTCGGCCTGTATGAAAGGAGGCCAACTTTAATGCATTTTCATTGGCTTCTGCTCCACTATTACATAAGAATAATTGAAAATCAGTTTTTCCACTTAACTCACCCAATAAATTAGCCAATTGTTGTTGTAAAGGAATCACAATTGAATTGGAATAAAAAGCTATTTTATCTAACTGCTTTTTGATTGATGTTACCCAATGCGGATGTGTATGTCCAATACTGATGACCGCATGTCCACCATACATATCAAGGTATTGAACGCCATTATTGTCCCAAACATAAGCCCCTTGTGCCCTGTCGATGGTTAAATTGTTTAAAGGATATACGTCAAATAATTTCATAACTAAAAATAACTGGCTTTTAATTGCAGTCCGGCGGTTTCATTTAATCCAAAAACAAGATTCATATTTTGTACAGCTTGTCCACTCGCCCCTTTTAATAAATTATCAATTGCGCTATGAATTACTACTGTATTGCCATGTTTTTCTAAGTGAATCAAGCACTTGTTGGTATTCACAACTTGTTTAAGATTGATCATTTTGTCTGAGACAACTGTGAATGCTGCATTGGCATAAAAATCTTGATACATTGCTACCAACGCATCATAAGGCAATCCAATATCAACAGTTGAACTCACATAAATACCTCTGGTAAAATCCCCACGCCAGGGTACAAAGTGTAATCCTACGCCATTACCATTGGTTGCTAAAGGATTATCTGATTGTAACTGATTCAATGATTCTGTGATCTCATGAATATGTTGGTGTGTCAAAGATTTGTATGCTTCTATATTATTAGCCCTCCAGCTAAAATGTGACGTACTGCTTAAACCTTGACCTGCGCCTGTTGACCCAGTAATGCCTGTTGTATAAATATCTCCCAATACGCCTGCTTTGGCCAAGGGCAATAAACCCAACTGAATGGCTGTTGCAAAACAACCCGGATTAGCAATATAATTGGCTTGCTCAATCATTGATCGATTTAGTTCTGGAAGTCCATAAACAAAACGGCGATCATTAAATGAAGCATGATCATGCAAGCGAAAATCTTGAGACAGGTCTATCAATTTTATTTGAGCTGGCAACTTTTGATTGGCTAAAAATTGACGGGCTTCACCATGTCCCATACACAAAAACAACACATCAATATCATGGCTGATTTGATCAGTAAAATGCAATTCAGTGTCACCAACCAAATCAGTGTGTACCTTAAATAAGGGCTGACCTGCATTGCTGGTACTATGCACATAATTTATATTGACGTTGGGATGACGCAACAACAAGCGGATTAATTCCCCACCAGTATACCCAGCGCCGCCTACGATGCCTACTTTAATCATTGGAAGCGTTTTTAATATGATGATAAATGGCGGTTTGGTTGCCAAATATTTTAGAGAATCCTCTTACATCAGTGCCAGTCCATCCATTATTCATTTCACCATATTTACCAAATTTGCTGCTCATCAAATCATATTCAGATTCTATGCCGATGATTTGGAAACGATGGGGCAATAATTGTACAAATACGGTTCCTGTAACATGGGCTTGTGAATTGTCTAGAAATGCTTCAATATCGCGCATTACTGGATCCATCATTTGACCTTCATGTAACCAATTGCCATAAAATTGCGCCAACTGGTCTTTCCAATTCAATTGCCATTTAGTGAGCACGTGTTTTTCTAAAGCATGATGGGCTTTGATAATCACCATTGGTGCTGCTGCTTCAAAACCAACTCTTCCTTTAATGCCAATAATGGTATCGCCCACATGAATATCCCTGCCAATCCCAAATGGAGCAGCAATGGCTTGTATGAACTGAATGGCATGAGCAGGATGCGTAAAATGTTGCCCATTGACCCAAGTAATGGCACCTTTTTCAAAATGGATGGTCAGTTCTTCAGCGGCAGATTTGGTTACTTGTGTAGGCCAAGCAGATTCTGGCAAAAGTCCTTTTGAATGAAGGGTTTCTTTACCGCCAACACTGGTACCCCATAATCCTTTATTAATTGAATAGGCGGCTTTTTCAAAATTCATTTGAACCCCTTTGGCTTTGAGATAATCTATTTCAGCTTCTCTACTTAATTGCAAATCACGTATTGGGGTAATGATGTCTATACCAGGAATCATGATATTAAAAATCATGTCGAATCTAACTTGATCATTGCCAGCACCTGTACTGCCATGCGCAACAGCAACCGCTTGCATTTTTTGAGCGTGCGCTGCTATATGCATGGCTTGACTCAATCTTTCCGCACTCACACTTAGAGGGTAAGTATTGTTTTTTAACACATTCCCGTAAATCAAGTATTTAACGATGCGATCGTAATAGCTTTTTACGGCGTCAATGGTCGTATGTGTTTTTACGCCTAATGCATAAGCATGTTTTTCAATTTGGTCTAATTCTTGAATTGTAAAGCCGCCTGTATTAACAATAACGCTGTGCACTTCATACCCCAAATCTTGAGACAAGTAAATGGCACAATACGTTGTGTCTAATCCACCACTAAACCCAAGCACCAATTTTTTCGATGACATCTCTATCTTTTTTAAAAATGAACGATATAATTTTTTAAGGTCTTTTTTCTAAACCATTTCAACAGCTTGCTCTGTTTTACTTTCATAAAACGTTCATAAAGCTTTGAATTTTGTTTAAAATCAGCAATCGTTTCAGCAGGTTCATAATGATCAGCAGGGTCGTATAACATGGCTGTACACATACAATTCTTTCGATCCTTGCTCATTAAAATATCATAATTCACACAGCTTTTACAGCCAGCCCAAAATTCTTCATCATCGGTTAACTCACTGTATGTGACTGGTTCATACCCAAGCTCGCTGTTGATTTTCATGACAGCCAATCCAGTGGTTAAGCCAAAAATTTTGGCTGCTGGATATTTTTGTCTGGATAAATTGAAAATGGTCTGTTTGATTTGTTTGGCCACCCCACTTTTTCTGTATGCAGGAGAAACAATCAGCCCACTGTTGGCCACAAATTGCTCGTGCCCCCAGACTTCTATATAACAAAAGCCTACCCAATGTCCATTGGGTTCAACTGCAATAACCGCTTTTCCTTCTTGCATTTTTGCGGCCACATAATCTGGACTTCTTTTTGCAATACCAGTGCCTCTGGCTTTAGCAGATGCTTCCATTTCATCTGTAATGGTACTTGCATAATGAATATCATTAGCAGTTGCTACTCGAACAATAATTGACTGTTCCAACGTATATAAATATGATTAAAGAGAATAAATGATGGCGTTAAGCCCTAAACAATTGTCGGAGAAATTTTCACTGATAGGGGCAAGTGCCAGTTGCTCGTCCTATCAGAAACCACGTCGTGGCCTCGGTAATACGATGAATGGTATCATCAACTGCTCGGTGAAATACGAACAGCTGTTAGTAATAAAACTGTATGGAGTGCTTGCTACCATTGTGTTGAATGAAATGCAAATTTACACTTCTTATAAATACAATGGGTAATAAAACTAAAATTCAAGTTTAGTTAACATTATTGTCCAAAATTCCGCATCATTTGCATGCCTTGTCCGGGTGCACCTCTAAACATTTGGGCAGGGCCTCTTTGTTGATTGCCAGCAGGCGCACCAAAACTTCTTAAATTATAGGTGAAGCTGATCATGAAATACCGCTTTAACACTACAGTTGAAACGTCTTGAATAGTATTGCCAGTAACGTTTCTAGCTAAACTCTGATTCTGATTTAGCAAGTCAAATACATAGAACTTCAACTCGCCTTCTTTCTTTTTGAACAATTGTTTGGCAATGCTGGCGCTCCATAAAGGAATATTGGTATTAAATCCTTCTGCTCTACCAGTATTCTTGATGTATCTGAAATCAGTTGAAAAGACCCAACCAGACTTTGTATAAATCGTTGGTTCGGCTACAAATGTTTGTGTAAAAAAGTCGCCATTTTGCTGTGGCTGCAAAGTGTAACGCGCAAAATTCACACTAGAATTGGATGAGAAGTTCATGTCGAAACCTTCCTTAATATTAGTAGTCCAAGATGCATTGAATCCTGCAATTGTATTTCTGGTATAGTTACTTAAGGCGTTTACCAAAGTTTGACTTTGGCTTCTACTTAGGTTAACTCCTAGATTAATATTGCTCTTTGGTTTTTTAAGTGGGAAACCATAATTCAAAAATCCATTGATATTATAGGTACCGCTTAAATTCACTGGCATAGTAAACTGCGCCCCATTTGGCAAATACGTGGTAGAATTTTGAATATCGTTTGCTGTAAAATTGGCATTAATACTTGCAAAGAATATTTTCTGAGAAACAATATCCACAGAGTTATATAATATTCTAAACGTATGAATGAACTGCTGTTTCAAATTCGGATTACCTGATGTGATATTCAATGGATTGGAATTGTCAACTACTGGTTGTAATTGTTGTGCAGAAGGTTGACCGGTTCTACCATTATAGAAAATTCGCAAATTTGTCGTCCTTGAAAAATCATATCTGAAATTCATGGTTGGAAAGAAATTGACAAAGTTCTGGGTGATTGAACTGTCTTTGCTCAAATTTTTGCTAATTAAATCACCAGTTTGAATACCTGATCCAATACTAAAATTATACTTAGCATTTTGCAAGCGATAATTTAATGTTACCCGATTAGAATTAAACGTATTCTCAAAAATATTCGTCAAATTAGGTACAACTAAATCGTATTGCCCAGAAGTTCTATTATATGCAAAGGTTTTTGTACCTGAATTATTTATATTAGAGTTATAATTATAGTTGAATTCTAAGATTTGGTTTTTACCAATAGGTTCGGTATAAGAGAATGTAGCATTCATCGTTTTACTATCCCTATTCGTTATGCCAATTTGATTGATTGTATCAGAAACAGGAACGGGTCTATTAAAGAAGTTATTGATAGAATAGTTTGAAGTATTACCATCATTAATGCTTTGAGATGGGTTAAACGCAATTGAATAAGTTCTACCCTTCTTTTTAAACCGGTGTCTAAAAGTAGCTTCTACGCTTGCCGTATAGCCACTATTATTCCTATTCGTGGTTGCGATTGAATTATTTAAATTCTTACTACTGCCTCTTGTAGAAAAAGTTGTTGTTTCTGTAGAAGATTCCGTGTCTTGAAAACTAATATTGGGTCTGATAATAAATGAATTAGAAGAATCAAATTGATGCTCTATGTTTAAGTTAATTCGATGATTCTGATTTTTAGTTACTGAATTATTAGATTGAGTATTAAAAATAGAAGAATCAGGACTTCCAGGAATTAAATTCTGCGTGAAACTATTTTGTTCTCTAAAAGTTTGTTGGTTGTTATAAAAATAACTCCCTGAAACATCCGTTTTTTTACCCCAAATATCTTTGTAGTTTAGACCTCCAGCAATCGTTTGGATTATACCCCCGTTATTATTCGCAGATGAAGCAGCAGAAACAGCTCCACGGATAGCACCAGCAAAACTTCCTGCACCTCCACCCCGAGCACCTCCACCACCGCCAAATAAATCTTGACCACCAAAATTTTGTTTGTTCACATTATTGGCTTGACCAGTAAGTGTAATTTGGCGATCACCATTAAAATAACTCAAATTGACACTATTATCATAACGTCCTTCGTCAGAATCTGAACCCGCCCCAACAATTGCTCTACCAAAATACCCTTTGCGCTTATCTTTTTTGGTGGTGATATTGATGGTTTTAATCCGATTACCGTCATCAAAACCAGTGAATGCACTTTGATCACTGAGTGCGTCAAAAACCTGAATTTTATCAATCATATCGGGCGGCAAGTTCTTGGTAGCCAATTTAGGATCATCCCCAAAAAATCGTTTGCCATCTACTAAAATTCTTTGTACGTTTTCACCCTGTGCTTTAACAGTACCATCGGCTTCCACTTGCACCCCTGGTAATTTTTTTAACAAGTCCTCCATGACCGCATTGGGCTTGGTCTTAAAACTAGAGGCATTAAATTGAACCGTATCTTTTTTAATGGTGATTGGTGATTGCGTAACCGTCACTTCTCCCAAATCATTCGCAGCCAATTTCATATAAATGGTGCCTAAGTCTACGTTAGCGTTGGTTTTAGAAAAAGTAATTTTTTTGGAATACGCTTCAAAACCCTGAAACTTAATGAGAACAATCATCTCCCCAAAAGAGATTTTATCAACCTGAAAGCTGCCATCTGCTTTCGCTAATCCAAAAACGTCTAAGGTTGAATCCTTTGCTTCTAAAAGCGTGATAGAAGCATCTTTAAGTGGTTGTTTGCCAACGCTATCGATCAATTTTCCTTTAAGAGTAGCCGTGTTTTGTGCCATCCCTACAACACCAGTCAACAAAAGCAGCACCAATAATTTTAAACGCATAAACAGTTTTTTGATAGCATAAAGCTAAATTGGAGTCAAGTGAAACACTTGAAATTTAATATTAATGGCAAGCTATCGTGATAATAGGAAACAATCTGCTGCAAATCGGTGAAACCATTAACTGAATAGGTACTCCACGTCTTCTTTGGTTAAAGTCTTCACAAATCCTTCATCATCCGTAATGACTTCTCTAGCAAGATTGCGTTTACGCTCTTGGAGCTTGAGGATTTTATCTTCAACTGTATCAGTACAAATCATGCGATAAGCAAAAATGTTTTTTGTTTGACCAATACGATGGGTTCTATCAATGGCTTGTTGTTCAACAGCAGGATTCCACCAAGGGTCTACAATGTACACATAGTCGGCAGCAGTCAAGTTAAGCCCTACACCACCTGCTTTCAATGAAATTAAAAATACCCGGCATTGGTCATCATTTTGAAAACGTTGAATTGCTCGTTCTCTTTCAGCTACGGTACTGCTGCCATCAAAATATTCATAATCCACACCCAACTCCTTCATTTTGTCTTTGATCAGAGCCAACATGCCTAAGAACTGCGAAAACACCAAGGCTTTATGATTACTAATGTTTTCAGTAATTTCTCTACCCAACTCTTCTAGTTTCACTGAAACATTTGGATAGCGTTCTTCTTCCTTCACAATTGCAGGACTATCACAAATCTGACGCAGCTTCATTAAACCTTGCAGAATGGTCAACTGCGATTTTTGAATTCCTTGATTCTCCACAACACCCAAAATTTTGTCGCGATAATCATTGCGATAGGCTTCGTAAATTTTTCTTTGTTCATCGCCCATTTCACAGAACAACACCATTTCTTGTTTTTCAGGTAAGTCTTTGGCTACTTGTTCTTTGGTACGTCTTAAGATAAAGGGATATAATAATTTTCGCAAATGGTCTTTCTGTTCTTTTTCACCAAACTTATCAATCGGAATAGAGAACTCTTGTTTGAAAAATTCCATACTGCCCAACATACCAGGATTCAGAAAATTCATTTGAGCGAAAATGTCAAATGTATTGTTCTGTAAAGGCGTACCACTTAAACACAACCGACTGGTGGCTTTTAGCAATGAAGCTGCTTTGGTGACTTTACTGCCCGGATTTTTGATGGCCTGACTTTCATCAAGAATGACATAATCAAATGCAACGTCTACAAATTGTTTGATATCACTTCTTAAGGTACCATAAGTGGTAATGATGACATCATAAGTTTTGTTAGAAATCCCATCTTTTAATCTGGCGCCGCCATGGTGCACATAATAGGTAATTTCTGGCGTGAATTTCTTGATTTCATTTTGCCAGTTAAACATCAACGTGGTAGGACATACCACCAATGCTTTCAATTGCCCATTTTCGGTTTTCAAATGATGTAAAAAACAAAGGGCTTGTATGGTTTTACCCAAACCCATATCATCGGCCAAAATACCACCCCATTGCACTTCTCGCAAATAGTTGAGCCATTGAAAGCCACTTTCTTGATACGGTCTTAAAATGGATTGCAAATGGGCTGGGGCGGGAACAGGTTTAATTTCATGGTTGCCTTTAAGCCGCTCATATTTTTCTTCGAGTTGAAAGAATAGTTCTTCTTCATCCCTTTGTAAATACAATTCTTCAATAACACTGAAATGATATTTACTCAACTTCATATTGCCTGCTTTCCCTTCACCAACTCTAAAAAGCAACGCATATTTTTTCACCCACTCTTCAGGCAATATGCCTAAAGTGCCATCTGTTAATTGAACAAATTGTTGTTTATTGGCCAATGCTTTTTTTACATCGTCAACAGTCACTTTCTGTTCACCAAATAAAATTTCAACTTTAGCGTCAAACCAATCGGTATTACTGCTGATGAAAATTTTAGTGGATGGTTTGGCTGTATTGAATCTAAAGTTTTTCAAAGCTTCGAAGCCAAAGACCGGAATATTCATGTCTTTAACTGCGTCAATAAATAAGAAGAACCAATTATTTTTTAAAACGTCTTTCCCTTTTAAAGCCAAAATATTAGAGTCTACTGGTCTAACAAAACCTGAATGCAAAGATTCTATTCTAGCTAAAAGTGCTTGCTCAGCAGCTAAATTTCGATGAATCACCAGTAAGCGGTCGGCAACAGGAAAAATGATTTTGTCTTTATCGGTATGATGAATATCGTGTCCTCTATAATTAAATACAGGTTGAAAAAGTAAGTATTCGCCTTTTTCTTTGAGCAAGATTTTTAATTCAGGTTTTGCATCTTTAATATCCTCTTTCTTAACGTTTGCAAAATGAACAGGATAGTTTTTTGAAAGCGGCAAAATAAAATTGGTTAATTGCTCGGCCCAATCTTGTTCAGGAATTAGTTTTTTTCCTGTTAAGATAAATGGCTCAACCAATAAAATATCCTCGGGCTTTTTCCAAATATAAAATTGATTGCCGTACTGAAAAAACATAGCAGAAGTACAAGCATTCTCATGAATAGGAACCAGACCTGTGGGTAACTGAACCTGACAAGTAATCTCATACTGTTGTTGATTGTATTGAATACTGAACTCAGGATGTATAAAATGATCAGACAACCTCCCTTGAACCAATTGATCGGTCATAAATCTTTTGCCGGATGGCAAATAAAACACAAAAGAAGATGCGCCAAATTCTGAAAATATTTTTTTGAATTTGGGATGCAAATATTCATTAATCAAATGCTTGGTTTCTTCTGGCAATTCTTCGGTATGTTGCTGGATGATGTTTTCCCAAATACCACTGAATGGTGAATTTCGATTCAAGTAACGATTCACTTCAGCTGGCATCAACTTTCTCAATTGCTGCAAAACCATTTTATCGTCTTCAGAGAAAACTGCTGTATTCACAAATTTGGTTAAATCAATTTTAGCTGTTTTCCCAATAAATGCTGTGCCATCTTCGTTTGGTTCACCCTGAACTGCTTCAATTTGAACATAGGGGTATTGGGTAGGAAAAGCAGTGATCACCAATCCAATCTTTAAACTAGGCTCTTGAGGCGAGCTGGTGTCTATTTCAATTGCAGTTTGATAGGGTTCAAGCTGAGGTTTTGGCTCTGCGTGAGGTACAAGCGCCACCCGTTTGATGGTTTGATCCAATACACGCAAAAAAGGCTTCCCATCTGTATAAGTGAATTCAAATTTGCCTTTGATATCGTCGGCCAAAGAATAGCCATATAAAGCCAGTAATTTATTTTTTTCTTTATCCCAATTTCGAATACTGTCAAAATAATTGGCTCCAGCGTTCTTAAACAATTGCAACAAAACAATACCCTTATGTACGCAGATTGGATGGGCTGTATCACTGTTACAGGTACAACTGGTATCAAAATTACGCTCCTCATTTTTTTGCAACACCACTTTGTAGTGCTCATTTAAATGGTCTAATTCTGCAACCACCCGTTCGTTTTTAGCTTCCAGAATGTTCGCTTTATTGGTACGCAAATATTCTTCAGCCATTTCAAATGCTTCAGTAGACATCAGCATTCGAAACAATTTTAAATCAAGGAGTTTCATTTTCACCACGGTATGTTTTTGATCATACACGGTTTCCTTATCGCCCAATAAATTTTTATCGAGCATGTCTTGCAAATGAAACAAAGCCCCAGCTTTATGCCTGCATACTTCTGCCAAATTATACGGACAGGTGCAACGCAATGAAATTGTTTTGGGGTCTTTAAATTGTAGAATATGTACTTTATAGAAAGTGCTGTAGCCATCATCTTTTACCCGAAAGATGATATTGCCCATTAGGTCGTCGTATTCAATTAACTCAACATTGCCTAATGCATGAATTTTTTTTCCTCTACGGATAACTTCTTCCGTACCAAAATTATAAATATGCTTAATCAGATAAGGTAGTGCCATTACATTGAATCAGCCAAAAAAGGCCAATTTGCAAAAGTAAAGGAAAGCAAATCTAAAATGGATGATTAAACAGTAAAATGTGGATGAAATGTTTGTTAATCTAGTAAATCCTTCACAATCAGGTCGCCATTTTTATAAAAAGGCAAGATATTGGCTTGATCGGGGGTTACACAGTACTCAAGATCTTTTTCTAAACCATACTGTGCCAAGCGATGCCAATGGGTGGTTTGGCGAATAAAGCCCTTTAAATCATCTTGGTGCAACGTATACATATTTTCAGCCATCAAGCTGCTGTCGCAATGAATGGTAAAATGCGATTTAACGCGTTGGATTACAGCCCCCGCAAAAAGTGTATCCTCCAAATTAATTTTGTCTTTCCAAGCAGAGCAACCCAAGATGACATTTTTTTTAGCGGCAATCAAATGATCACAAAGTGCCGATAAATTGGGGAAGGAACCAGTCACCACTTCAGACGCTCCATTTTGCAAAGCCATATGCAACAACTTGGTGCCATTGGTAGTAGTCAGTACCAAGGTTTTGCCTTGAATGAACTCACGTGGATATTCTGCTGGAGAATTCCCATGCGCTAATCCGGGAATGATTTTACCATCACGCTCGCCAGCAGTAATGCCACCCGTGTTTTTACCGATTTGAATACACTTGTCTACAGAATCAACGGGAATCACTCTAGAAGCGCCATTGTACAAAGCAGTTGCAATAGTGGATGTGGCTCTAAATACATCAATCACTACTACAATACTATTGCTAACATCATAAATATCTAATAATCTAGGAGAAAGGATGGTATGTAAAACAGGTTTTGTGCTCATGGGGCGCAAATATACTTCAAGATAATTCTACAGCAGGATCCCAAAAGACTTTTTCAAAATCTTGAATCTGATCATTCAGTACTTTAACGTTTTCTTTAGCCAAGCACTCTTCCATTTTAGTGGGGGTTTCAAAATGCATTTTACCTGTTAACAACCCTTTTCGATTGACCACACGATGAGCAGGAATATCGGGCATTGCATGTGCTGCATTCATCGCCCAGCCCACCATTCGAGCACTCATTTTGGTGCCTAAGAAAAAGGCAATAGCGCCATAACTTGTGACTCTACCTGGAGGAATCAGTTTAACTACTTCATAAACTTGTTCAAAAAAGGAAATATCCTTTGCGCCGCTGGGAAGTACTTGTTTAAGTTTACTCATTGGTAAGCATTGATTGGCCATTGGCTTTTTCTTCTAATAAAGCCGATCGTTTTGGCTCAGGCACAGATTCGTAGTCATATGGGCAATGTCTGCAACCATAGCCACAACAATGGCCTTTATTTAAATGGTACTCGGCTGTAAAAACCATATACCCCTTATCGTCATAATAAAAATCCTTGCCCTCAATCAGTTCCCTGTTCACTTATCAATTGTTTTAAAATGTCATCTTTCTCTAGGGGCAATGGTTTGTCTAAGCTAAAACAACAGTAATGAATTCTATTGCTGCCCGCAATGTCCAATCCCTCATAATGTGTTTTAATTTGCAGTTCTGGCTTTACAGAAGCAGCTGCGTACACGTTATCAGAGGATGCTAACAAATTAAGTTCGAATAAGTTTACAACTGTCAAAGTAAATTGATACAAATCAGGGCTGTCGGTTTTAAGGTGAATGATGCCGCCACTTTTTAAAATGGTCTGATACAAGCGCAAAAACCTTGGATGCGTCAACCTTTTCTTGAATCTAGACCCTCTTAATTGAGGATCGGGAAACGTAATCCAAATTTCGGCTACTTCACTGGGTTCAAAATAATCGGTGACTTTGTCTATATGTGAACGGACAAAAGCCACATTATGCAAGCCTTCATCAATTGCGGTTTTGGCGCCTCGCCAAATTCGATTGCCCTTAATATCAATCCCTATGAAATTCCGATTGGGATGCATTCTACCAAGACCAACAGCATATTCCCCTTTACCACAAGCCAATTCCAATGTAATGGGATGATTATTTTTAAAAAAACTGCCCCATTGGCCTTTCATATCCTGTGGATATTCCAACACATTAGGGAAAGCTTTAATCGCTTCAAATCGGATGAGTTTTTTTTGGCCCATAAACGCGAAGATAAAGGTTGAAGTGAATATTTTAACAGGGCTTCAATCAATAAAGCCGCTATTTTTGTATAGTGAAAAAATTGGGCATTATAGGATTGTTTCTCATTTATGCTGCAGCCAGCATTGGCATCAGCATCAAGCAGTTCTATTGTTGCAATCAATTAAAATCTACCAGTCTTGCATATACCGCTGTTGAAGAAAGCAGTTGTGGCATGAGCCATAAGATGAAAGATTGCTGCAAGACAAAAGTGACATTTCTAAAGTCTCAGGATACACATTTTGCTAAAACAGGATTAATGAGTATGCCTTCTTTAGAAATGCATACGAATACTACTGCATTTTTTTCGATTGCGCCAATCATCCATTACAAGGGAACGATTGCTGTTCCACAGAGCAATCCGCCACCTTTACAAGACGGCATACCGCTCTACCAATTTTATTGTAATTACAGAATCTGATTTACTACTTCATTAGTTGGATACTACGCATTGATTAGTAGTATCAATTGTCGTTTCTATACCGCATCTTCTTTATTTACATAAACAAACCAACATGAAAAAAACCATCATGCTAGTACTAGCAGGGTTCT
>JAIXYL010000028.1 GCA_027490265.1 Sediminibacterium sp. | reverse complement strand
GATACAAACCTTTTTTAAACTAGCAAACTTTTATTCAAAATTTGTTGCTTTTTTTTCTCTCCTAACCCCTCTTCTGAACCTTTAAAGAACATCCCCTTTTTGTTAAGCGGGATGCAAATATAGGACGGATAGTTTACCTGACAAATGTTTTTTAAAACAATTTAAATAGCAATTGCTGAAACCCTTTATCAGCAAGGATTATAAAGCAGAAAAAAAATTAAGGGAAAATAACTTTTGCTAAAAATAAACCGTGAGGCGGTGTACTAAAGTCTGCTTTTGTGCAATCTTTTGCAATGATGATTTGTTCAAAAGCATCTAATGATAATTGACCTCTGCCAACTTTAAGCATTGTACCAACCAATGCACGCACCATTCCGCGTAAAAACCTGTTGGCCTGAACATGATACATATATTGCTGATCGGCGGTGATGATCCACTCCGAAATATGAATATTACAATTGTGCGTAAACACTTGCGAATGGCGTTTGGCAAAACTGGTAAAATCAGTATGCTGTTTTAACAATGCTGCAGCCTGATTTAATAATGACAGATCTAACGTGTAAGGATAAAACCATGCACGGTCATTTAAAAAAGGTTGTTTCTGTTGGTAGATATAATAGTGATAAGACCTTGCCAATGCATCAAACCGACAATGGGCAGTATCCGCAACTGTTTGTATTGATTTTACAGCAATATCATTAGGTAAAATGGCATTTAGATTATAGAGATGCTTTGTAGTGATGGCCAATTCAGTATCAAAATGAAAGAAATTTTGAAGTGCATGTACACCCGCATCTGTTCTAGAAGAGCCCGTTAATTCAAAGGATTGCTTAAATAAGGTAGACAACGCTTTTTCAATATGCAACTGAATGGTTGGGGCATTTTCTTGAATTTGAAAACCATGATAAGCCGTGCCCTTGTAAGACAATTCTAAAAAATACCTGGGCATAACTTTATTGGTTCTTTTTCTGCGCTTCCCGCACTGGTACAGGTTTGGGAATAGGTATCACAATCACTAAGTTTTCGTATTTGGTACCATTTTTAACTTTAAACACTTGTTCTAAACCAGCATCAGTATTACGTTCTGAAAGTTTCTCAATTTGTTTTTCGGCAGGAATAGCTGTGATCGGTTGTTCGGGTGCTTCACCACGAATTAAGGCTAGCGTCACCATATCCATCAACATCCATTCGCCCTCTTGTGTAATTTTTAATGAGTACCCCTTCGGTTTACCATTGATCGTGAATTTATAGTTGTACTCTTTATATGCGCCTGCGGGAAATCCTAATACCATATTGTAATCACCATCGGATAAATTGGGGATCAACAAATAGCCTTTTGCATTAGACGAATGCACATTACCTTTAAGCTGTATATAATAAGGCTGATTATTTTCAGATTGTATATATAGGAAGTTATTTTGGGCATTCGCAAAAAACGCCACCAATAAAAATCCAGTTAAAATGGATAAGCGGTGTACAATTGAACGGATGAACATGTAATCTTGCTTTTTTCAAATTTACTACTTAATACAGATTATGAAGAAACTATTACTCATTTTAGCATTGGTACAAGCAGGTAGTACCTGGGCACAAGATGCTAAAACAGCGGCACCCAAGCTTTATAGAGCTGTGCCAGAAAAAATCAACAACTTAATTCATACAAAACTGAATGCCAGTTTTGATTACAGCAAGTCTAGGTTGAACGGCAACGTCTGGATTACACTGAAGCCGCACTTTTATGCAACCGATTCCTTGCAATTAGACGCCAAAGGGATGGATATTAAACAAGTAGCATTGGTGAAAGCAGGCAAAAATGTCCCTTTAAAATACCAATACGATGGATGGGTGCTGCGCATTAACTTAGACAAGTCCTATACACGTTCTGAAAGCTACACAGTATATATTGATTATGTTGCCAAGCCCGATGAGTTAGAAGTTAAGGGGAGCGCAGCCATCACGGATGCCAAGGGATTGTATTTCATCAACCCAACAGGTGAAGAAAAAAATAAGCCAACACAAATATGGACACAGGGTGAAACTGAAGCAACTTCAGTTTGGGTACCAACGATTGATAAAACCAACCAAAAAACAACACAGGAATTTAACTTAACTGTTCCTGATAAGTATGTTACACTAAGCAATGGTAAGCTGGTAAAGCAAACCAAGAATAACAACGGCACAAGAACAGATAGTTGGAAAATGGACTTGCCACATGCCCCCTATTTATTCTTTATGGGAGTGGGTGAATACGCAGTCGTTAAAGACCAATACAAAGGCAAGGAAGTGAGCTACTATGTTGAGAAACCTTATGAAAAAGTAGCACGCAAAATATTTGGTAACACGCCAGAAATGATGCAGTTTTTCTCTAATAAATTAGGCGTAGAGTATCCTTGGGTAAAATATAGTCAAATCACTGGTAGAGATTATGTGAGTGGGGCTATGGAAAACACAACTGCTACCTTACACCAAGAATCAGCACAACAAGATGCGCGTGAATTAACGGATGGCAATAGTTGGGAAGGTACTGTAGCGCATGAATTATTTCACCATTGGTTTGGGGATTATGTAACAGCAGAAAGTTGGAGTAACCTTACAGTGAATGAAAGCTTTGCAGACTATAGCGAATACTTATGGGCAGAATATAAATTTGGCAAAGACGAAGCAGCCTATATTAATTGGAGCGCAATGAATGGATATTTAAACAGCCGTGGAGATGCTTCTAAACATTTGGTACGCTTTTATTATGATAGCCAAGAAGACATGTTTGATGCAGTCAGCTACAGCAAAGGCGGTAGAATTTTGAACATGCTCAGACACTATGTAGGTGATGACGCATTTTTTAAATCGTTAAATAAATATTTAACCGATAACAAATTTGGAACAGGCAGTGCACATAAATTAAGAATGGCATTTGAAGCAGTTACAGGTAAAGACTTAAACTGGTTTTTTAACCAATGGTATTTTAACAGCGGGCACCCCAACTTAACCATCAGTCAAAGCTATGATGCGGCAACACAGAAAGCGATGGTTGTGATCAAACAAACACAAACGAATCAGTTATTTCAACTACCTATAAGTATTGATGTATACAATGGCAGTAAGAAAGAAAGACACCAAGTTTGGGCGAAACATGCAGCAGATACGTTTTATTTTTCATCAGCTAGCAAGCCTGATTTAATTAATGTAGATGCAGATAAAGTGCTTTTAGCAGAAAAGAAAGAAAGCAAATCTTTAGAAGAATACAGTCACCAATTTAAATATGGTGGCCATTATTTAGACAGAAGAGAAGCCATTGATAATGCATCCAAAAAAATAACTGATCCTGCAGCTTATGCAATTGTTGCAGCAGGATTGAAGGACCCATATTTTAGAATCAGACTAAAATCATTGGGCAGTTTTGGGAATGCAAAATTAGACCCATCAACACTTGCATTGGTTGAAAATTTAGCGAAAAATGATCCTTCAAAATTGGTAAGAGCTGATGCGATTGCCATGTTGGGCAAACTAAAAAATGCAGCGTATGCAAGCCAGTTTGAACAATACATAAATGACTCTTCATATTCTGTGGCGGGTGCTGCATTAACGGCGTTGAACGATTTAGATGGTAAAAAAGCCTATGCAATTGCCAATCAACTCACCAAATCGCCAGCGAAGGGCAGATTAAGCACTGCCATTAGTTCGGTAATCATTGCAAATGGTGATGAGTCAGCGTATGAGTATATCATAGATAATTTTAACCAAATGCCATTGTCTCAGGCTAAGTTCAGTTCATTATCGGCTTTGGTTGAATTTTTAGCCAAAGTAAACGACCCTGCTAAATTTAAAGCGGGAGTAGATGCAGTGGTTGCATTTAGAAATGAGATTCCTGGCCCTGCAAGACCACAAACAGACCCAGTCATCAACAATGTTTTGTTGAAAGGCTTGGCTACTAAGAAAGAAGCGGCAGGTGCGCAAGCTTTAGCTGATTATGTTAAAGAGAAAATGAAAAATTAAAATAGACACAAACAAAGCAGCGTCTCGATAAGATTTGTCGAGGCGCTTTTTTATGGCCATGTAACAACAGAAGACGCTTTTAGCTGAACAGATATGGGTAATATATCAACCCCATTATTAGTGCTCCCAGATAAGTTGGTTTGTACCGTTTCAGATAACATTAAACCAGTTTTCAAATCATATATCCTTTCAGCTCGGGCCAATCCTTTAAGTTGTTGATGAATGGTGGATGCTGCTTGTTTAAAAGAAGTTTTAATCTGCAAATCCGATAATACCGTTATAAAAACTTGATCACCAATAATTTTTGTAATCAGATATTGGTGGATGGTTTTACTACTGTCAATCAATATGGAATCAGACCAATTAAGCCCAGCTTTAACAATAGAAGCCGCAAAAGGCAAAAAATATTTTCCTGCATCTTCTTGTTCAATGTCAAAAAAATCATTGCTGTTTTTAGGCGCAGCAATCGCATGATAATGCTTGATTGCAATGGGTTTGGGTTGATTAATGAGGTCTTTTAACCAAGCCATTTCATTGGTATTTAAACCCGCTGTATCTGCACTATTAAATACTTGCTCTTGGCCATACGCGTACAATTTTCCTTTAATTGAAAAAACAGTTGCCAATAAATCCATTGCATCATCAGTTGACCTGAGCATTTGGTAACCAGTGACCGAAGTTTTGTTTGATTCAAAAAAAAGGGGTTGATTGGGAACATGCACTGTTGTTGCATTGGATACTTGATGCGTTACAGTGAATTTGCTACCATTGCTCAATGGCTGGGCATAGCCGGATTGATGTAAGCAGATGCTTACAAAAATTGCCCATATACCAAGCGTTTTTTGCCATTGCATAAATAAATATTACCAGGAGCCGCCGGCACCACCGCCTCCGCTACTACCACCACCGAAACCGCCAAATCCACCACCGCCGAAGCCGCCGCCGCCACCACCAAATCCACCACCTCTATTATTGCCGCCCAATAAAGAAGACCAAATCAATGCTTCTGCTACATTGGCAGCACCGCGTCTACTCATCATACCACCCCCTCTTCCACCGCCACCGCCTCTTCCTGCACCAAGGATGACAATCACAACAAATAAGATGATAAAAAATGTAATAGCTGAGCCGCCACTTTTACCCCCACTGGGTTTATTTCTTTTGGTTTTATATTCTCCAACAGCAGCTTTAGACAATGCATTAATGGCATTGTCTAACCCTCTGAAGTAATTCTGTTCTTTAAATTCTGGAACAATTTCGTTTCTATAGATACTGGAAGCTGTAACGTCAGGAATAGCACCCTCCAAACCATATCCAACTTCTATCCAAATTTTTCGATCATCAATAGAGGCTAAGATGAGGACCCCATTATTGGTTTTTTTATTTCCAATCCCCCATTTTCTGAATAACTTATTGGCATATTCTTGTACTTCATAACCTTCCAAAGATTTAAGAATCACAATGGCAATTTGATTAGACGTGCTATCGTCTAAAGCCACTAATTTTTCTTCCAGTATGGCTACTTGTTCTTTGCTCAAAACACCTGCAAGATCATTGACCAATCTGGGAGGATTGGGTGGATCAATGACATTTTGTGCTTGGCCAAAGAATGGGCCAACCAACAATAAAAGGATGAGTAGTAATTTCTTCATTTATTTTCCAAAAACAATATCGTCAGGTAATTCATTTTTATCGGTTGCACCATCATATGGGAAATGGGTCACCAAAGCTTCCCCAATATCTTCCACAATATGAACAATGCCTTCAACAAAATGCTTTTGTTTGAATTCTTCTAGCATGATTGCCACTTCATTTTGCCAAAATGAATGCCCTACTTTTTGATGAATGCCTTCATCCCCAAAAACCGCCAACTGATGATCGTCCATGGCTAAATACAACAGCACCCCATTGCGGGATGCTGTTTGATCCATTTTTAATTGGAAAAAAATGTCTTTGGCTCTGTGAACAGGATTCACCAATGCACATTTGGACTCAATGTAAATTCTGATTTCACCACTCGTGCGTTTTTCAGCAGCCTGAATGGCAGAAATGATACTGTCTTTTTCAGCAGCAGTAAAATACTCCCGCTGTTTTTTTTTGAATAGTCCAAACATGTGATATCGTTAGAATTTAACTTCTGGTGCTTTTTCAGAACCCACTTCTGCTTTGAAACCCTCTTTTACTTTAAAGCCAGTAATGCTAGCTAGAATATTCATTGGAAAAGATCTGGCTTTTACATTATAAGCTGCAACGGCGGCATTAAAGTCGTTTCTAGAAACCTTGATTCTGTTCTCAGTACCTTCTAATTGGGCTTGAAGTCCACGGAAAGCTTCATTGGCTCTAAGATTTGGATAATTTTCGGTTACCATTAACAAACGACCCAAAGCTTGAGACAATTGACCTTGAGAAGCTTGAAATTCTTGCAACTTTTCAGGCGTAAGGTCTTTTGCATCTACTTTCATTTGCGTAGCACTTGCACGGGCTTTAACGACGTTTTCAAGTGTAGTTTGCTCAAAATTGGCTTCACCTTTTACAGTATTCACCAAATTTGGAATCAAGTCAGCTCTACGCTGGTAATCACTTTGTACGTTGTTCCATGATTGGGAAACTGTTTCGTCTAGTTTTACTAATCCATTATAACCGCTCATGCCGCAACCACCGATTAATACAATTAATGCGATAATGACAATCAGGGTAATTCTTTTTGTGTTCATGTTTTATTATTTGAAGTAATGAATATACAAAACGAATGCCATATTTAATTTGTGGCAGAATGACATTTAGCTTTTTCCAAGACTTTTTTCACCTATTTTTGCCCCAAAATTTAAAAATCTCCGAAACGATAGGCTATGTCAGTATTAGTAAACAAGCAGTCAAAAATCATTGTTCAAGGTTTTACCGGAACAGAGGGTACATTCCATGCTACTCAAATGATTGAATATGGCACGAATGTAGTAGGTGGCGTTACCCCGAATAAAGGTGGTACCACCCATTTAGATAAACCCGTTTTCAATACAGTAGCGGATGCGGTAAAACAAACTGGTGCTGATGTAAGCATCATTTTCGTACCACCTGCGTTTGCAGCAGATGCCATCATGGAAGCTGCTGAAGCTGGCATCGCTTTAGTGGTATGTATTACAGAAGGCATTCCTGTACAAGACATGGTACGTGTAAAAAATTATCTACAAGGCAGCAATACCAGACTCATCGGACCAAACTGTCCTGGTGTCATTACTGCTGAAGAAGCCAAAGTAGGCATCATGCCAGGTTTTATCTTCAAGGCAGGCAGAATTGGCATTGTATCAAAAAGTGGCACCCTTACCTATGAAGCAGCTGACCAAGTGGTAAAAGCAGGATTAGGCATTAGTACTGCCATCGGCATTGGAGGAGACCCAATTATCGGCACACCAACCAAAGAAGCGGTTGAATTATTAATGAATGATCCCGAAACAGACGGCATCATTATGATTGGAGAAATTGGTGGCAGCATGGAAGCAGAAGCAGCACGATGGATTAAAGACCATAAAACAAAACCTGTAGTAGGATTCATTGCCGGACAAACAGCGCCTCCCGGACGCAGAATGGGTCACGCTGGTGCCATAGTAGGTGGAGCAGAAGATACAGCAGCGGCAAAAATG
>JAIXYL010000177.1 GCA_027490265.1 Sediminibacterium sp. | reverse complement strand
TGATCGATATGGCAGAGATAAGTTTAATATTTATGGTGTTGCACATGATGATGACCTTGGTGTAGTCAAAAATTATTTGAAATCAAAAAATGTTTCATGGCCTAATGTATTTGATAAGCGAAGTAGTGCTGAATTAATTAAGCTGTATAGAATTACGAGTTTTCCAACATTCATTCTGATTGATCCCAATGGAAAAATAATTTATAGAGGCATTGGAAAAACTTCATTGAATTCTATTGACAAATTATTGTCTAATCATTATTAATTTTTAATTCTTTGTCATAAATCGATTCTAACCTACAATATCGGCCTCAACCATTTCTCTGCAGTCGCTTCATCCATGCCTTTGCGGGCTGCATAGTCTTTAAATTGGTCTTGTTCAATTTTGCCTATTCCAAAATACTGACTCTGCGGATGCGAAAAATACCAACCACATACAGATGATGCTGGATACATAGCCAAGCTTTCTGTTAAGCTAATGCCTGCATTATTTTGCGCATTAAGTAAATCAAATAACTTGTATTTCTCTGTATGGTCTGGACATGCTGGATAGCCTGGTGCGGGGCGTATGCCCTTGTATTGTTCTTTAATTAATTCTTCTGGGCTTAATTGTTCTTGTGCATCATAACCCCAATATTCTTTACGCGTATGCAAGTGTAAAGCTTCAGCAAATGCTTCTGCAAAACGATCGGCCAATGCTTGCAACATAATTTTATTGTAGTCGTCGTGAGCCGCTTCAAATTTTTCTAAATGCGGTTCTATGCCATGGATGCTTACGGCAAAAGCGCCGATATAATCTTTTTTATTTGCAGTAGTTGGGCTAATAAAATCGGCTAATGATAAATTGGGTTGCCCTGGTGCTTTCTTGATTTGTTGGCGATGAAAACTTAATTGTACTTTTTCTTTTTCAGTGCTAACTTCTACATCATCATTATTGCTGGCTGCTTCCCAAAAACCAATCACCCCTTTGGCGTTTAACCATTTTTCTGCAATGATTTTATCTAATAAAGCATTGGCATCATTGTACAATTTGGTCGCTTCTGCACCTACAACTTCATCTGTTAAGATGGCTGGAAAATTGCCATGCATTTCCCATGTGATGAAAAAAGGTTTCCAATCTATGAATGTTCTTAACTCATTCAAATCATAATGGTCAAATACTTTGGTGCCTGTAAAGCTGGGTGTGGGTGGAGTATAACTGTCCCAATCAATGGCCACTTTATTTTTCAAAGCTTCAGCGTAAGGCAAGTATTGCTTTACTGATTTCTTATTATCGAATCCTTCTTTGAGTTTGCTGTACTCTTGTACCAACTCATCTAAGAATGGGGTCTTTTGTTCTTTATTCAATAAAGAACCCGCAACTGTTACACTCCTAGAAGCATCTAGTACATGGACTACGCCATTATCGTACTCTGGTGCAATTTTTACGGCTGTATGCATTCTGGATGTAGTGGCACCTCCAATTAACAATGGTTGCTTCATATTCCTGCGCTTCATTTCTTTGGCTATATGAACCATTTCATCTAAAGACGGCGTGATTAATCCACTCAATCCAATAATATCTGCTTTCTCTCTTTCTGCTGCTTCTAATATTTTATCGGCTGGTACCATTACACCCATGTCTACAATATCGTAACCATTACAGCCTAATACTACGCCCACAATATTTTTTCCAATATCGTGTACATCGCCTTTTACAGTGGCCAATAATATTTTTGCTGCGCCTGCTGTTTCTTCATTAATTGTACCCGCTGCTAAGTGCGCTTGTTTTCTGTCTTCTTTTTCCTGTTCTATATACGGGGTTAAGATGGCCACACTTTTCTTCATTACTCGGGCACTTTTTACTACCTGTGGTAAGAACATTTTTCCTGCACCAAATAAATCCCCAACGATATTCATGCCATCCATTAAGGGGCCTTCTATCACATCCAATGGTCTTGGATATTTCTGTCTGGCTTCTTCTGTGTCTTCGTCTATATAATCGGTAATACCATTAATTAAAGAATGCGCCAATCTTTTTTCTACTGGCTCTTTTCTCCAAGCTTCATCTTTTACTTCTACTTTTCCTTTGGCTTTTACGGTTTCTGCGTGTTGGATTAATTTTTCTGTGGCTTCGTTGTTGTCGTTGTTTCTATTTAAGATCACGTCTTCACACAATGCCCTTAGGGTGGGTTCTATTTCGTCGTACACTACCAACTGTCCGGCGTTTACAATCCCCATATCCATACCTGCTTTAATAGCATGCAATAAGAATACAGAATGAATGGCTTCTCTTACATGATCATTCCCTCTAAAAGAAAAAGAAACATTCGACACACCGCCTGAAACCTTTGCCAGTGGCATCAATCGCTTGATTTCTCTGGTGGCTTCTATAAAATCTACTGCGTAATTATTGTGTTCTTCTATACCCGTTGCAATGGCAAATATATTCGGATCGAATATGATGTCTTGTGGATCAAACCCTACTTGCTCGGTTAATATTTTGTATGCGCGATGACAGATCTCTATTTTTCTGTCTTTGGTATCCGCTTGTCCTACTTCATCAAATGCCATCACAATCACTGCGGCTCCAAATGACTTACAAATAAACGCTTGCTCAATGAATTTGGCTTCCCCTTCTTTCATGGAGATAGAGTTCACAATACATTTGCCTTGCACACATTTTAAGCCTGCTTCAATGATCTCGAATTTAGAACTGTCGATCATGATGGGGATGCGTGCAATATCTGGTTCGCTTTGGAGTAGGTTTAAATAAGTGGTCATGGCACTTACGCCTTCTAACAAAGCGTCGTCCATATTAACATCTAATATTTGTGCGCCACTCTCTACTTGTTGTCTGGCAACCGAAAGGGCTTCTTCAAATTTGTTTTCTCTGATTAGGCGCGCAAACTTTTTTGAACCAGTTACATTGGTTCTTTCTCCAACATTCACAAAATTGGTCTCTGGTCTAATGACCAATGGCTCTAATCCGGCAAGTCTTAAATATGGTTTGATTGTACTCATTGCTTAAATGGTTGTTTCAACCACAGGTAATTGTCTGGGTTGCATTTTTCTGACGTTGTCTGCAATATGTTTAATATGGTCTGGGGTTGTTCCGCAACAACCACCTACAATATTGACGAACCCTTGCTTGGCCCACTCTTCTATAAAATGCGCGGTTTCATGTGGGGCTTCATCGTATTCTCCCATGGCATTGGGTAAGCCTGCATTTGGATATGCCGATGTATAGCAGGCTGCTATTTGCGACAACTCTTCTATATGGCTCCTCATTTCTGCCGCACCTAAGGCACAATTTAATCCGATGCTCAATGGATTTGCATGTAATACGGATGTATAAAATGCTTCCAATGTTTGGCCACTCAGGGTTCTACCTGATGCGTCTGTAATCGTGCCACTGATCATGATGGGTAATTCGGGTATGCCTTTGTCTCTAAAGTATTTTTTGGCGGCATAAATGGCACCTTTTGCATTCAAAGTATCAAAGATGGTTTCAATCAATAAAATGTCTACACCACCATTTACCAATCCATCTATTTGTTCGTAATAGGCATTGGCTACTTCATCAAATGTAACTGCTCTGAATCCTGGATTATTAACGTCCGGCGATAAGCTCAATGTTTTATTCAATGGACCAATGGCACCTGCTACAAACTTTGGTCCGGCTTCTGGATGTTTTTTTTGATATTCCACTACTGCTTCGCGGGCACATTTAGCGGCGGCTACGTTCAACTCATAGGCCAAACTTTGCATGTCGTAATCTGCCATGGCAATGGTTGTACTGCTAAACGTATTGGTTTCTATAATGTCTGCGCCCGCTTCTAAATACAATAAATGAATGCCTTTAATAATGGCGGGTTGGGTAATACACAACAAATCGTTGTTACCCTTAACGTCTAAATGCCAGTTCTTAAATTGTTCGCCTCTGTAATCGGCTTCAGTTAACTTATGCCGCTGTATCATGGTACCCATGGCACCGTCAATGACAAGGATTCTTTTCTGGAGTTCTTCTTTTATTAGCATATATATTGGTTCATACACTTTGAGTGATTGATTTAACCAATAAACGCCGGAACGTGGGGGAGGCACTTCAAACGTTTATTAGTTCTAATGACTAACCCATGACGGTACTGTACCGCATTGGCTAGGACCTTGGCTGAACAATAAACAAATCCACCAAAGTCGGTGCAAAGATACACCCATATTGTATTCTAGCAAAATATAGCCCTTTGAAACTGGCTATTGGTAAACAGCATTTATGTCTGCATTCACTTTTTCAGTTACGGCAGATGCATCAATTTTATGGTCTTTCATTACAATAGGAAATTTGCCGCTTGCTGAAACTTTTCCAGCTTTAACAGTGATCAAACCGTTTACCGTTAAGGGTTTTGTTACTCCATGTAGTGTGAGATTGCCTTTTACAACAACTTTATAATTGCCATCTTTAGTAAAGTTGACTTCCTTGATATTGCTGATACTGCCTTTGAATTCGGCTCTTGGAAATTTATTGCTCTCTGCATAATCGTTGTTGAACTTTTCCTGCATTTCAGCATATTCAAACTTAAACCCTTTAATGAGTAAGCTAAAGCTTAATTGTCCATCATCCGATAATCGGCTGGCCACTTCATTGTTGACGGCTTTGACGTCTTCATCATTTGTAGCAACAAAACTCACTTTCGCATTGCGGGTGCCAAATGTTTTTTGTGCATTCAATTGCGTAAAGCCAATGGTTAAAGCGGCGATTAGCATTAATTGTTTCATATCATTGAATTA
>JAIXYL010000182.1 GCA_027490265.1 Sediminibacterium sp. | reverse complement strand
ATGCTTGAAAAAGATGTCAAGAAAAAAAGTACGGTCTTCAAGCAAATATTAAACTTAGCATGGCTTTGGCTAATCATTATCACTGCAGTGATTTTCTTTGTAGTGTATATGCAAAACAGACGAAAAATAAACGGATAAAAACAGATATATGCTTAAACCTAGTATTGCAAAGAATGATCGGATGGCCAATTGGTTGATTGGCATATTTTCAGTAGTGGTATTTCTTGTTGTGGTGGTACTGAGTAAATTTAAACTAGATGTTGAACTCGGATTTGACGTACATATTTTTGCAACCATCAACGCATTTGTTAATGCAACCATCGCTGTAGTTTTAGTAGCTGCACTCGTTGCGGTGAAACAAAAAAATTATTTGCTTCATAAGAAATTCATGATGACGGCTTTGGTGCTCTCTATCTTATTTCTGCTTTCTTATATTGCCCATCATCTCTTAGCAGGAGAAGCCAAATATGGCGATACCAATCACGATGGTCTTGTAGATGATGCAGAGAAATTAGCTGCCGGAGCCATGCGAGTGGTGTATCTGATTATTTTAGCGACCCATATTATTTTGGCTGCGCTGATTCTGCCCTTTATTTTGTTTACAGCATATCGTGGGTTAACCAGTGAGTTTCCTGCGCATAAAAAATTAGCAAGAATTACTTGGCCGCTTTGGTTTTATGTTGCAGTGACTGGTCCTGTGGTTTATTTTATGATCAGTCCCTTTTATCAGTAGGGTCGTTCAAAAAGCTTCAAACTTAATACCTTACTACCAGTAGTGCAGAATGGATGGGGATCTGTCTGCAACTACTGATAAAATAAGGCTTTGCTAAATCGGGGGATATTGACTCAAGCTTTTTTGGTTAAAATCAACAATTCATTGGCCTGTACTTCGGTGGTATAGCGTTTTACACCTTGTTTGTCTGTGTAATTGCGATTGATGAGTTTTCCTTCAATCACCACTTCAGTGCCTTTGAATAAATACTTTTCGGCAATATCTGCCAGCTTGCCCCAAGCTACTACATTATGCCATTGGGTTTCTGTGACTTTTTCACCCTTGGCATTTTTGTAGTTTTCATTTGTAGCCACACTTAAATGGGCTACTTTTTTGTCTTCGCCAACTGATTTTACTTCAGGGTCTTGTCCTAAGTTTCCAATCAATTGTACTTTGTTTTTAACTGCGTTCATAACGGTTCAGTTTTAGTGATGGTAAATAAAGCAGTGCGTACTGCCGTTAACAATACAAATATGGATGACCCATTGTATTGATTAGCTATTCTAAACATCTGTTGGCGTTTGTAAACGTTTGCAAACGTTTGGCGGTAAATACACCGTTAAAATGCTGTAAAGTTTTGGTATTTGTACAGTTGTGTTTGTATACCGTTTGATTAATTTCAAACTGTTTGATCCCTCTAAACCATCTGTATGGAAATGATTGCCAAACAGTGTTTGCATTGCGCTAAAAAATTGGCTGGAAGAACCGATAAAAAGTTCTGTAATCATTATTGCAGAAGCAGTTATCACAATGTATTGTACGGCAACCGCAGCAATTATATGCGACGGGTAAATGGGTTGCTGTTGCGCAATCGAAAAATATTATCTGAATTTTTTGCCTTACATCAATCTGATACTTTGGTGCCCTTGAGTGAATTGTATATAAAAGGTTTCAGCTTAGGGCATTATACGCATCAGCAGCGGAAAGCCAAAAACCAACTCTATACCTATTGCTACGAATATGGGTATATGGTTACGGGTAAAAACTGTGTGAAGATTGTGCTGCAGTTTAATACTTAATGGTCACTTTGCTGACCCCTGCATTCACCAGATTGATTTTTTTAGCAGCTTTTTTACTTAAGTCAATGATTCTGCCTTGAATGAATGGGCCTCTATCATTGATGCGTACTTTAACCGACTGCCCATTGCTTAAATTGGTCACTTTTACTTTGGTGCCAAATGGCAATGTTTTGTGTGCAGCAGTCAACTTGCGTTGTTTAAATATTTCCCCGTTACTGGTTTTTCTGCCCTCATATTTATCTGCATAATACGAGGCCAAACCCGTTTCGCTGCCTTTTCTAAAACAACCACTTAACACAAGTGTCATGAGTAATACAAATAAAATAGGCTTTCTCATTTTAGTAAAACGAAAAAGCCTATCATTTATTGAGTGATTGGTGCTTATGCAAAAGGCGCTTTCACCACTTTGGCTTTCACCAATGTATTTCTGATATCAATGTACACAATGGAATCAATGGCGGCATGTGCGGTTGCAATGTAACCTAATCCAATGGCTTTGTTTAAAGACGGTGCTTGTGTACCACTGGTGACTTTACCAATGGTATTGCCTTCAGCATCTTTAATGATATAATCGTGGCGAGGAATCCCTCTTTCCAACATTTCAAATCCTACCAATTTGCGTTGAACCCCAGAAGCTTTTAAAGCTTCAATAATTGGGCGAGCCGTAAAATCCTTGGTGAACTTTGTAATCCATCCCAACCCTCCTTCTAATGGGGAAGTGGTATCATCAATATCATTGCCGTATAAGCAATAACCCATTTCTAATCGAAGGGTATCTCTGGCTCCTAAGCCAATCGGTTTTAAGCCTTGTGGACCACCTATGGCAAAAATAGCATCCCAAATTTTTTCAGCTGCTCCATCATTGTCTTCAAAATAAATTTCTACACCACCAGATCCAGTATATCCCGTTGCACTGATGAGTACATTTTCTACACCAGCAAAAGTTCCTTTTACAAACGTGTAGTATTTTAAATTCATGATATCCAACTCTGTTAATGGTTGTAATATCTTGGTTGCATTGGGTCCTTGAATGGCCAATAAACAAGTTTTGTCGCTGATATTATGCATCTCTACATTGTTGGTATTGAATTGGCTGATCCAATTCCAATCTTTGTCAATATTAGACGCATTCACCACCAACATATACGTTTTATTAGGTTCAATGCAGTAGACAATTAAGTCGTCAACAATACCACCTGTTGTATTGGGTAAGCAACTGTATTGGGCCTGGCCAGCCACTAACTTTGAGGCATCATTAGACGTAACCCTTTGAATAAGGTCGAGTGCATGATCCCCCTTTAAAATAAATTCTCCCATATGACTTACATCAAACACACCAGCATTTTTTCTTACGGCTGCATGTTCATCATTAATGCCACTATAACTGATGGGCATATTGTATCCGGCAAATTCTGCCATCTTAGCGCCTAGCGCAATATGTTTTTGTGTAAACGGTGTGTTTTTCATTGAGCAATAAATTAGGGTGCAAAAATAAGTGAATCAACACGAATCACCCTTAAAAAGCAAGAACCCCATCCCAATTTAGAGACGAGGTTCTTTTTCCAACCTGTGCCAACCATCTTTATGATTGTAGATTCAGTAAGGAAAATCTTCCTAATTCAGAACCTAACTCAATGATTTCAGTGGTTTCAATGGTTTTATTTACTTTGGCTACTTTCTGGTAGCGGTAGCGGGTTGTATCTACTGGTTTTTCTAATTCTTTCTTTAAATCTTCCGCTTCTTTTTGTTTGCGCTCATATTCTTTGCGTAAATCTTCTCTGCTTTTTTTGTATTCTTCAATAGCGCTTTTTTCAGTGTCGTTGTCGTTGTTGTCTTCGTCAGCGTTTTCACCTGATTTTTTTACTCTTTCTAAACCACCAGGTGTCATGATGTACTCTTGATTGTACATCCAGCTTTCGTAGCCTTCATTGCTCCATTCGTCGTCCCAATCATAATTGTTTCGGCCAGAATTAAAGCTGATATGATTGAGTCTTCTAGACACATTTTCATCAATTTCAATTTTCTTGCCTACAGGTACAAAAATGGTTACTGTTACACCTTGATTTCTAAACTTAGTGCCTTTGTTTAATTTGAAGCCGCGATCTAAGTAAAGCACACTATCGGATTGCGTTGCACCATAATTGATTTGATTGATATTTCTTAAAGCTGCATTTTCATCAGAGCCATTGCTGAATTTCACGTAGCTCACACGGTATAAAGAGTCAGGGCTTTTGGCAATTCTAACGCGAACGTTATTCAATTCTAAACTGTCTTCATCCATTCTTAACAAGCCATCCATTTTAAACCATTTGCCACTGATCACTCTCAAGTTAGATTCAGCTACTTTAATGGTGAGTTTATTGGTTGTTGGTTGTACAATTTTAATATCGCCTTTGTCTTTAGCACCTGCATCAAAGTTTTGTGCAATAGACGCAATTAATAAGACCACACTGATCCAACCTAAGGTCCATAGTCCACCAAAAGTGAAACCTAAATATTTACTACCAGCCGTAGCGCCTATGATTCTGCGAACCAACCAAGTGAGTAAACCAATTGCAGGAACAAATAAGAACAAAATTAAAGTAGCCCATGCTAAGAAATTTTGCCAGAAACCTTCTAAGAAGAAGCTCTTAAGCGGGAATACACTAACACTGCCAGCAATCATGCCTAATAATGCAACCAAAATTGTGAAAGCCAATATCCCTGCTAAGAATAAGAAGAATGCTTTGAACAAGATGCCAATGGCATTGGCTAATTTGTTGCCACTTTTCTTAGACACATTGCCTGCTTCTGATGCAAACTGTTTGCTTTTTTCACTAACAGTAGAACTGAAATCTGAAGAAAATTCTTTGGCTTTTTCAGAGAATTCACCGCCCCATTTTTCGGCGCGCGCTTTAAATCCTTCTAAGTCTTCCTGAATGGTATTCTTAATAGTATTTAAGTCTACTTTTTCACCCCTCATTTCTAATTTTTCTGAAGCACTTTTGGCCTCAGGAATTACCGCCCACAATACGGCATAGATCACAAATAAAGTGCCTCCGAATGAGCCGAATATGAATCCAGGGAATGGGTTAAAATCAAACCAGAATAAGGAACTTACAAAGGATGAGAAAATACCGACTACCAATGGTAATGAAAATATTAATCGGGGGATCCAAACCGCTATGTCAAAATAGGTGGCGATACCGCTGGCAACACCCGCAATGACTTTGTCTTCAGGATTTCTATACAATCTTCTATTACTGGTTACATGATCCAATGGCTTAGAAGGCAGGATAATCCATAACAATAAATACAATAAGAAACCAGAGCCACCTCCAAAGAAGAGTACTAAGAAAAGTAAACGTACAACAGTAGGATCAATTCTGAAGTATGCAGCAATACCGCTACACACACCACCCAACATTTTTTCATTGGTATCTCTATAGAGTCTGCCTCTTGTAGCACCAGGTTCAGCGTATTGGTTAAAATTAGATTGCTGTTGCTGTTGTTGTTGGTTACCACCTAATTGCGATTGCATATTAGATTCTTCACCTTCAAAATCTTCAGGTCGGCCCATGCTGTTGATGACATTGTTCACGTCTTCATCTGTAATGCATGTGCTGCCTTTTTTAAGGCTCTCGCCAAAAAGTTCAGCAATACGACCTTCTATATCGTTGATAATTTCGTCTCTTCCTTCCTCATTGGCAAAAAAACGGCGTAAGCTTTCAACGTATACTTTTAGTACGTCATAAGCAGATTCCTCTATCGGAATCACTCTGCCTTGGAAGTTTATATTAATTACCTTTTTCATGGTATGTTTATTTAGCTTGGTTAAGGTTGGTTTTAGTGGTTGTTTTCTGTGGATCCTGTTGGTTGGGTAAGCACTTGAACTGCGTCTGCCAGTTCTTTCCAGGTTCTTTCGAGTTCACTGTAAAAGGTTAACCCTTTATCAGTCATCACGAAATATTTGCGTGGCGGACCGCTGTTGCTTTCTACCCAGCGGTAAGTCAGCAATTCAGCATTCTTTAACCTGGTAAGCAGCGGGTACAGTGTACCTTCCAGAATATGAAGGTTGGCTGCTTTCATCCGATCAACTAGATCACTGGGGTAAACTTCTCCCTGGCGAATGATTGAAAGGATACAAAACTCCAATACGCCCTTCCGCATCTGACTCTGTGTGTTTTGAATATCCATGGTCTAGATTTTTTGGGATTAATAAACAAGAATTGGTTGAACTGGAGCAATACGGCTGAAACGTTGAATTTTCCAAAGTTGTGCTACAGTAAATCTTTTTTTGGTTTTGGGTTCACTTTGAATAGAAGTCGCAATGGTTTCTTTTACGACTTGGGTTAAGTTGGTTAACTCGTTTCTGTTCAATTGAACAAGTGGTTGGTTGGTGGTAGTGATTTTCATGATGATTATTTTTAGTTCGTTTGTTGTTTAATTACTTTGACAACACAAAGATGGGGTAAATTTTAGTACTATGCAACACATAGTACCAAGTATTTTTAAGTAATAGGCTGACTTTAGAATTAGGTTTTAAATAAATTAATGAAAATCAATTAGTTATAAAAATGCCTGTTTTTTATAAAAGGATGAACGGTTTTAAAAAGTGATAAATGGTATTTCGGGAAAAATCAAGCCTTTTATCGTAAAATTACGATGATATCAATGGAATAACATAGCTTTGCTTTATCGTACAAAAACGATAAATAATGGCCGCTCCTAAACTAGATGAATTTACACAAGCAGAACAAGCATTGGCGCTTTTTGCAAAAGCATTGTCACATCCAGCACGCATTGCCATTTTAAAAGTATTGGCACAAAAGAATGCCTGTGTATGTGGAGAGATTGTAGACGTATTACCATTAGCTCAGTCAACTGTTTCACAACACTTAAAAGAATTAAAAGAAGCGGGTTTAATAAACGGAACAATTGAAGGACCTAAGAGTTGTTACTGCATTAATTGGAAGGCTTTTGAAAAATTCAATGCATCGTTCAATCAATTATTTACCAAACTAAAAGTGCAGCAACAATCTTGTTGCTAAACAATCATACTTAAAAAAAAATTTTATGCAAACCGAAGCACAGCTCAAACAAATCGTTAAAGACAAATACGCAGAAATCGCGAATCAATCAACCGCAGACAATAAAGCCTCTTGTTGTGGGGCAGGCGGATGTAGTACTGAAGTGTACAATATCATGAGTGATGATTACACCACAATGGAAGGCTATAATGCAGATGCCGATTTAGGATTGGGTTGTGGATTGCCTACACAATATGCGCATATTAAAGCAGGCGATACCGTAGTGGATCTTGGCAGTGGAGCTGGCAATGATTGTTTTGTTGCAAGAGCTTTAACAGGTGAGAAAGGCAAAGTCATTGGCATCGATTTTACACCAGCCATGATTCAAAAAGCTCGAATGAATGCAGATGCATTAGGATTCAATAATGTTGAATTCCGTGAAGGCGATATTGAGCATATGCCTTTAGGGGGAAATACAGCTGATGTAGTGGTAAGCAACTGTGTCTTGAATTTAGTACCCAACAAGGATGCAGTATTGAAAGATATTTTTCGGGTGCTTAAACCCGGTGGACACTTTAGTATATCTGATGTAGTATTGGTAGGTCAATTGCCAGATGCGTTACGTAAAGATGCAGAAATGTATGCAGGCTGTGTGTCGGGTGCTATTCAAAAAGAAGTGTACCTAGAATTAATTCGCTTAAATCAATTCGAAAACATCATTGTGCAAAAAGAAAAGCCCATCATCATCCCCAATGATATTTTAAAAAATTATTTATCGGATTCAGAGATTGCCCAGTTTAATAATGGCGGTGCTGGTATTTTTAGTGTAACCGTATATGCTGAGAAACCAAAGGGTATCACTGTAACTGATCAAACAACTGATCAAGCAAAAGCAACCGTTTGTGTACCTGGTGGCGGTTGTTGTTAATTGAATCATCCTCAGCAAACTTTGTCTATGTTACTAAATAAACCATTGATTGAATTTTTTGATAAAGCAAGTACTAGATTTCAGCAAATACCAGCTGAAAGACAAGTGGCATTAAAAGAAGTCAGCGATTATATAAGTCAAAAAATCGCTGAACAAACATCGGTTGAACTCATTTTTATCTGCACACATAATTCTAGAAGAAGTCATATTGCGCAAATTTTTGCTCAAGCTGCTGCAGCATACTATGGCTTCAATCAAATCAATTGCTTTTCTGGTGGAACTGAAGTAACCGCTTTCAATAGTCATGCAGTAAATGCTTTGCGCAGTATTGGGTTTGATATACAGACCAATAACAGTACTGCTAATCCAGTGTATGAAGTGATGTATGGCCAAACCACCCCAACGCTGCTTGCTTTTTCAAAAGTGTATACCCATCTTGATAATCCTCAAAAAGAATTTGGGGCCGTATTGACTTGTTCTCAAGCAGATGCTTCTTGCCCCATCGTGCATGGTGCAGATGGCAGATTTAAATTGCCCTATGAAGATCCCAAATTATCTGATGGAACAGCTTCACAAACGCAAGTATATGCGGAAAGATGCCAACAGATTGGTCTTGAAATGTTGTACATGTTTAGCTTGGTTAAAGCAGCAGCTAAATAACCGTTAGCTCGTAAAAATCTGTTGGGTTTAAATATTTGTTGGCCAATGCATTTAATTCTTCGGCACCAGTTGTTTTGATGAGCTGAACACTGTTGTAAAAGTATTGCTCATCCAAATTATTTAAGACATAGTTTTTCCATCTGGCAATTAATTGAAAGGGTCCATCTAGATCTCCTAAAACAGTGCCAAGCATATAGTTTTTAACCAAACTGAGTTCTTCCTCGTCTATCAACTCATTTCTTAAAATATCCATTTCTTTATACACTTCAGTAATCGTGGCTTCACATACATCTCTGCCTGCTTCTGTACTAATCATCCAAGCAGTTTCGCCAATATGGTTTTGAATGTAGCTGTGAATACCATAGGTATAGCCTTTGTCTTCTCTGATATTACTCATTAACCTTGAACCAAAAAATCCACCCAAAACATTGTTTAAAATTTGCGTCTTTTGGTAATCTGGATGGTGTTTATTGGGGAATGGTCTGGCCATTCTAATGGCCCCTTGCACCCCATTTTCGTCGTTGATGATATGATATTTCTTATCAATACTCGGCTGTAAATTGTACTGTATATTCGGGATGGCTCTTTGTTGTAAAGGCAGTTGGCCAAAATGCTGATTCAGTTGTTGTGGTAAGTCTGTTGGTACTTTTCCTGCTGTAAAAATGGTGCAATGGCCTTCGGCATAAAAACGTTGAAAGAATGCCAACAAGTCGGTTCGATTGATTTGATCATAATCTAAGGTAGATGTGTATTTGCCATAAGGATGGTGAAATCCATACACGTATTCATCAATCAAGCGGTTGGCAATAAAATCACATTTCTTTAAATTAACCGATAGTTTTTGTTTTTGATTTTGCTGATAAGTGATTAATTCATCTTCAGGAAAAATGGAGTCAGTAATAATTTCCGCTACTACAGGTAACAATGCATGGATATGTTTGCTTAAACAGTGCAGTGTAATAGACGCTGTTTCATTGTAACAAGTTCTGTTTAAATAAGCCCCATAAAATTCAAAGTGGTCATTTATTTGATAAGCCGTTTTTTGACTTGTACCATTTTTCAATAAAAAATTGGTGGTTCCAGCCACAATATTTTTTTGCTCAAACCAATTCCCTGCTTTGAACACCCATTCTACCATGAGTACATCCTGCGCACCTGCATGCATACTATACACCGGAACCTGATTGTCTAGTTTATATTGCTCACATTGCCTCAGCTTCAAATCAAAACTTACCGCATCAGTAATTGGAGGTTGTATTTGTCTATTCAACATAATCGTCTATCGTTGTTTGGCTAAGTAGTGTAAAGTATTGCTGTTGCTTTCTCTGAAAATATGTTTGCTGTAGTCTACAATATCTTGAGGATTAATTTCATGGTATTTGTCTAGTTCGGTATTCATCAAGGAAGCATCACCCATTAATTCGTAAAGGGCTAAGCTACTGGCCCTGCTCATAATGCTCATGTCTTCAAACGCAATCACACTTTCTGTTTTGTTTTTCACTTTAGTGAGCTCCGCAATGGATACAGGTTGCTCTTGAATCTGTTGCAGTTGTTCGGCAATGGCTTGCTCTGCTTTGTGAATGTCTACGCCTTTTACCAATTTGCCTTCAATGGTTAATAAGCCTGCATCTAAACTGCCAAAATGATAACAGTCTAAATTGGAAAACAACTTTTGCTCTTTTACCAAAGCTTGGTACAAACGAGAAGAAGCACCACCCCCTAAAATTTCAGTGATTAAGTCGGCGGTATAATACCCTTTGTTGAGGCGCGCATCCATATGCCAGGTTTTGACAAATGCATCCAACGGCACATCTGCTTCCAGAGTTAATCTTCTGGCGCTGTCTTGAACGGGTTCTTGTGGTAAACAGCGAATGTATTGATCACCCATGGGGATAGGGCCAAACCATTTTTCAGCCAGTTGTTTGATGTGCTCTGTTTTTACATTGCCAGCCACCACCAAAATGGCATTTACAGGGCGATAATGTTTAAAGAAGAACGCTTTTACATCGTCAATATGTGCTTGCTCTACATGACTCAATTCTTTGCCAATGGTCATCCATTGATATGGGTGCACGGTATATGCAAGCGCACGCATTTCTTTCCAAAGATTGCCATAGGGTTTATTGATATAATGTTCTTTAAATTCTTCGCACACCACTTTACGTTGAACCGCTAAACTTTTTTCACTGAAAGCCAAACTGAGCATGCGATCACTTTCTAACCAAAAAGCGGTTTCAATATTTTCTGCTGGAAGTTGGCAGTAATAATTGGTGAGGTCATTGGTGGTATAGGCATTGTTGTCGCCACCGGCTCTTTGCAAGGGTTCATCGTAGTCAGCAATATGTATACTGCCGCCAAACATCAAATGTTCAAATAAATGGGCAAACCCCGTTTTGTTTGGGTTTTCATCTCTGGCACCTACATCATACAACACATTCACTACAGCCATTGGGGTGGCATTGTCTTCGTGTACCAAAACGGTTAAGCCATTGTCTAAAGTAAATCGGTTATATTCAATCATAATGGATGGTATCGCCCGCAAATTAGCGCATCTTTAATTATCGGCGAATGTCTTTCACATTCATGACCAACATTAGGGGTAAATTGTTGCGCATAACCACCACTTTAATTTTTCCTAAAGAATTCTGAAAGAGATTTTTATACGCTTGAATATTATTGGAAGCATTGTTTTCAATAGAAAAAATGATGTCGTCTGTTTTAAAGCCGGCTTTGTCACCAGGAGATCCCTCAATGATATCCACTACTTTAATTTGACCATCAATCAAATAAATGCCCAGCCCAGTATAGCTATAATCGAAAGAGTCATCAAAATGATTATTGGGCTTTATATGGATGCTTTGTTCGGGATAATTTAAAGTGATATTAAACCGTCTGAGCAAATCGTTCCCAATTAAACCGCCAAGGGATGGATAATTGGTGACATTGTAGTCGTCTTCAAATACGTGTACCGGTACTTTTTTAAATTTGTAATTGCCGATTTTAATGGATTTCATCACTGCAATTTCCATTTGCTTTTTGCCGCCCAATCCTTCGGCCTGTGTAGGATAAAATTTGCGTTTGCTTTTAAATACGGCACTATCGGTTACATAATCTCTCGACAAAAGAAAACATAAGCCAGCCCCAGTGTCAAAAATAAATCGATTTAAAAAGGTTTTACTGTCTTCAACATTCGCTTGCAAAAGCGGCAGTGTACTGAAATTGGGTTTTAATAATTGACCACCTCTGGGGTATTTGAATCTGCCCGGGGTATATACTTCCATTTGTCTTTTATCAAAATCAAGGTGTACAATATACCTTCTTAAAAAGCTGTAGCCAATGATGCCATCAATTCTCACCCCATACACACTGGTCAATAATTCGTAGTTATTGATGTGAAAGTCTAAATTTTTGACTTCTAATCCGGGAAGGGTCAGTGTGTGATTGTAAGCAAAAGACACCCGCTTCACACCAGCAATACCGCGAATGGTTTTTTCACTTAATGCAGTGGGTAATTTTAATCTTTCTACTGCGGAAGAATCTAATGAAATACCGCCACTGCCTGTATCTAACACAAAATTGAGCGAGTCGGTAAATTGGTTTAATTGGGCTTTTAAAATAATAATGCCCCCGCTTAATTGAAAGAATGGAATCCGTGAAATCAATTTTGCATCAGGCGGTACAAACTCTTCTTGTGCTATAAGTGGCGTGCACCCAAATGTCAACAATAATATGGCAAGCAGCAGTTTCATGCCCATTTAAGTTAGGAAGTTTTTGGCAAAATGCTGATTAATTGACGATTCCCGTGCTTTTGTTGATATTCTATCCCGTGAACCATATCTGTCTTAAATTTGTTGCTTATACAATTATGATGGAATTAGCCAATTTATACCAGAAAGCAAGCAATTTTGAATTCCTAACTGTGGAAGAAGGGATGTTTTTATTTGAACATGCACCCTTGACCGAATTGATGCAAATTGCCAATGAACTCCGTAAGATACAAGTGCCGCATGGCAAAGTGACTTGGCAGATCGACCGCAATGTCAATACCACCAATGTTTGTATTGCCAATTGTAAGTTTTGTAATTTTTACCGCATACCCGGACATGCAGAAGCCTATATCACTGAAATGCCTGTGTACCGTAAAAAAATTGAAGAGACTTTGAAATACGGGGGGGATCAATTACTCCTACAAGGTGGGCACCATCCCGACTTGGGCCTCGATTTTTATACGGCTACCTTCCGCCAGCTAAAACAAGAATACCCCACCATTAAACTGCATGCACTTGGGCCGCCAGAAGTAGCCCATATTGCCAAGTTAGAAAAAATGAGCCATCATGATGTATTGAAAGCTTTGCAAGCATCGGGCTTAGATTCATTGCCAGGTGCTGGGGCAGAGATTTTGGTGGATCGGGTCCGCCGCTTGATTTCGAAAGGAAAGTGTGGGGCAGACGAATGGTTGGCGATTATGCATGAAGCCCATAAATTAGGCATCACTACCAGTGCAACCATGATGTTTGGACACGTAGAAACCCTAGAAGAGCGGTTTATTCATTTGGTCAGAATCAGAGAGGTTCAAGCCATGAAACCCGCTGATGCCAATGGTTTCCTTGCATTTATTCCTTGGACATTTCAGGATGTTGATACATTATTAACCAAAATTAGAGGGGTTCATAATTTAACCACCCCAGATGAATACCTGCGCATGATTGCCATCAGCAGAATCATGTTGCCGAATATTAAAAATATTCAGGCCAGTTGGTTGACGGTAGGAAAAGAAACGGCCCAGCTTTGCTTGCATGGTGGTGCCAATGATTTTGGGTCCATCATGATCGAGGAAAACGTGGTAAGTGCTGCCGGCGCACCACATCGGTTTACCTATAAAACCATTCAAGAAGCCATTAAAGAAGCGGGTTTTGAGCCCCAATTGCGTAACCAGCAATATGGTTGGAGAGAGATTCCAGCAAATATTGAAGAGCAAACCATCGATTATTAAATCGTGAAGCTTTCTTGAATTTGTTCGAATGAATGTATATGTTATTAAATTAAAGTAACTTTAGTGGTATAAATCCCCTACAGTTCTGAATTTAATCACATGAACATTTTCGAATCCGTAATTTGTCATGACTATACCGTTGTAAGAACCCACCGTGAAATTTTGGCGGTGAAGACGAATGGTGTGCATATGGTAGGGTTGGCATGGGTTTGTAATGTGTTGACATTATTGGGGCTTGGAATCATTTATTTATTAATGACCAATCAAGGCAGTGATGTTTACGAGATCTTGGCCTTGATTAAATACTGGGAACTGGCCGGTAGGTTGGGCATCCTCATTTTTTTAGCCATCGTTTACTTTATGAGTTTTGGTGCTTATGGCGGCAAAACCATTTTTTTAGACATTATTCGCCGCTTCAGTAAGTTAGAAGAAGCTGAAAAACATGCGGTAGCCAAGAGAGGGGGGCGGTATTTTTATTTGTCCTTATTCAGCTTTTTTGTGGTGGCAGGTGTAGTGGTTTATTTAATGAAATACGTTTATTAAATTGAGTTATGACGGTATTTGGATCAATCATTGCGCAAAATTATCTCTGGTGTCATTATAGAAACAGACAAGGGCTTGCCAAAACACAAGGGCCCATCATGGTTGGCTTGGTTTGGGTAGCGAATGTTTATACGATTTACGCCTATTATTTATTTACCCAATTGCAGGCGCTTAAAGACAAAGATCCAGCCATTTTAAACAGAGATATGTGGGAATGGTTACATGCTTTTAAGCTGTCGTTTCTAGTGGGTTCACTACTGGTTTTTTTACTGGTTTACTTTTTGTTCCGAATCAATTGGGTCTACAATTCCATCATCAATAAGTTATTGCGTTATTCTGAGCAAGAGCAACATGCCATTGTTAAGCAGGGGCATCGTTATTTTTGGGGATCGATATTGGTTTTAGTGCTGGCTTATGCCATTTTAACCTGGTTTTTTGTGCATTGGGGGTTTTGGGATGCATTCAATCTAGAGACCAATTAAGGATGTCTGAGTCCATTTATACCATTTTGAGGGCATAATCCCCCCTTAACTGCTAATTTTAAAAAATTCAGTAGCAGGCTGTAACATAATCATCAGCCAGACGTATCATAAGTACAAACCAACCAACTGTTTCAAATTGTATGACCGAGTTTGAGTACAATGACTGTGTAAATCAACATGCCGATGGCCTTTTTAGGTTTATCGTGAAAAATCTTCGGCATGAAGAAGACGCTAGAGATATTGTGCAATCAAGCTTCGAAAAACTTTGGAAAAACAGAGATCAGGTTGAAACAGCTAAATCAAAAGCATATCTGTTTACAGTAGGGTATAATCAAATGATTGATCATATTCGAAAGAATAAGCGTGTGCAGTTAAAAGAGGCATTTGAAGAGCAAACTGGTATACAATACCAGCAACACACCGGCTTAAAGAAAACCTTGATGGAAGCACTCAACCGATTGAATGAAACACAGAAAAGTTTGGTGATGCTGAAAGACTATGAAGGGTACAGTTACGAAGAGATTGGACAGATTATGAATTTGAATGAGAGTCAGGTAAAAGTGTATTTGCACAGAGCCAGATTAACCTTAAAAAACTATTTGGTCAGCGCAGAAAATCTATTATAATGGGATTGATTAACCGACATAATTACGAACAGTACTTCCTACTTTGGGTGGATGGAGAGCTATCCCCTGCGGAGATGGAAGCTGTTGAGCGGTTCGTTGAAGCAAACCCAGATTTGGCAGAAGAATTGGCTATTTTACAGGACACCAAATTGGTACCTGATGCATCTATTGTTTTTGAAAACAAAGCACAATTGCTAAAAGCGCCAACTAACGAGATCACTTTACAGAATTACGAAACCTGGTTTTTATTATACATTGATCAAGAATTAACAGCAAAAGATCAGCAAAAAGTAGAACTGTTTGTATTGCAACATCCCAATTTACAAGCCGAGTTTGAATTATTTCAACAAACCAAGTTGGCAAACGAAACCTGGGTTTTTGCGCACAAAGACCGTTTATACAAAACAGAAAAATCGGCGCGTCCAGTTGTATACATGCGTTGGATGCGTTACGCTGTAGCAGCTGCTTTCATAGGTATTGTTGCAACTGTTTGGATGATTGACCCCGAGAAAAAAATCAACCAAACATTGACTATTCCTGGTGTTCAGCCAGAAGTAGTGGGTAATCAACCAACGAACAATGCAACAGTCAGCGTACCTACTGCGCCTGGTTCAGCCAATGCATCTGACAAGAAAAGCAACCCTGCTTTTTCAACTACACCTGTTGCGAACCTTGGTGCATCCACTCAAACAACTGCTGCTGCACAAGCAATGGCTCAATCAAATACAGCGTCTAACAATCGTAATGAAGCAGTTTTGCCTACGATGGTTACCACTGAACCCGTTGAAAAAGACCTGCAAATGATTGCAAGATTAGAGAAAGCGCCAATTCCTACCACCAAAATTGAATTGCCTTCACAAACTGCCATCATTGGACAAAACACCATTGATCAAGACCAAGGTGCTAAAATTGAACCTGCAGAAGAAGTGAAAACAGTGTATACAACATTAGAAGACGACGATGACAATAAGAGCTTATACATCGGGGCTCTGGAAATCAATAAGGACAAGCTTCGCGGCATATTCCGTAAAGCGGGAACCATCTTCCGTTCTAAATCGAAACAAGAAGACGATACACGTCAAAGAAAATAAAAGCAAACAATATGAAAAGTATCTTAAGCATGGTGGCAATGGTATGCATTGCCTTTACAACAAACGCACAAACCACTTCAGACTCTAACAAAGACAAGCAAACAGACACAATTAAAGTGGGCAACTTTGTCATCATCAAACAAAAAGGTGGTAATGATGGCGCATCAGGTTCTGTAAAAATCAACAATGATAACTACAATTTATTGCGCGTTGAGCGCCGTCCGGCCAAGCGTAAAAATCTCAGCACCAATTGGTGGATCTTAGATTTAGGTTTTGCCAATATGCGCGATAATACCAATTATGGGTTTGCACAAGCGGGTTCATATTTTAAGACTTTGCGTCCACAAGATGGTCCTGTGAACGAGAACAGCTATCGTTTAAACAGAGGCAAATCGTCTAATGTGAATCTTTGGTTTTTCATGCAAAAACTCAATATCAGCAAAAACGTGTTGAATCTTAAATATGGTTTGGGTTTAGAAATGTACAATTTCCGTTACGATTCTAGAATCAGTTATAACAACGATCCTGCACCTTATGTATTCAACGATTCCATTGGATTTACCAAAAACAAGTTATACGCAGGATACCTCACTGTGCCGTTTATGATCAATATCAACACCACGCCTGATAAGCGCAAAGGCTTCAGTTTTAGTGCAGGGGTAAGTGCTGGTTACTTGATCTCTAGCAGTAACAAACAGATTAGTGCAGAAAGAGGAAAGCAAAAAGAAAAAGCTGATTTTTATATGGAACCATTTCGTTTAGCGGCTATTGGCGAAATCGGCTTGGGACCTGTACGCTTGTATGGTTCATATAGTTTGAACAAAATGCAAAAAGATATTACCCGTGTAGAACAGTTCCCATATGCTATTGGGGTTCGTTTAAGCACTTGGTAATCAATCAGCGGATGCTTTATCTTTGTTAAGTGAATTTGAATTAACATTTGCGCCACAATTCAATTGGTTAATTTTCGTTTCTTAATAAAGATGCTATGAAAAGGGCTTTTTACTGGATATTATTTTTTGCTGGCATTACCCTTACTACTTCTTTTAGAGCGCATCGGGTAATTGATCCTGCCAAAGCAGACAAGGATACCTATTCGGTGTACATCATTAAGAGTGAATACGAACTCAAGATTTACGACAAGGATGGGGAATGGTTGGCCTCTTACCCAGTGGTATTTGGGAGCAAAGATTTGGGCGATAAACTATATCAAGGGGATCGCCGAACACCAGAAGGCGTTTTTCATATTACCGGGAAAAGAAAGCATGCAAAGTGGGAGCGTTTTATGTTGATTGATTACCCAACGGCAGAAAGCTACGCCAAATTCAATCAACGCAAAGCATTGGGTTTGATTCCAGCGAATGCCAAAATTGGAGGCGATATTGGGATTCATGGTACCGTTCCTCACGACGACTACGCAATTGATCAATACCGTAATTGGACAGAGGGTTGCATCAGTACCAAGAACAAATATGTTCAAGAATTATTTGAATTGTTGCCGATTGGTACAAGAGTAGAAATTCGTCGATAAAAGTTCCTTAACGCGTTAATGACGTTTCATTCAATAAAAAGCCCCGTTTCAATTTGTTGAAACGGGGCTTTTATATTCAGTGGATGGTTTAGATTTTATAACCATTGTCTGCTACCAAACGATCAGAAATTCTTCTGCGAGCGTCTTTGCAGTTGAAAGGTTCTACTTTGGTAAAACGCTTTAATCCAATATGCATCATGCGCAATTCGTCGCCATCTGCAAAACTGTTCAATGCATCTTTACCAGCTTTGTTGATGCGATCAGCTGCATCATACAAGTAAGTACGCATGATATCGTTTTGAGTTGCTACTGCTGCATCGCCTCTTAATGAAGCCAATTTCATCACACGGAGCAAAGCACTCTCTGCATGGAAAACTTCAATCGCCATATCGGCAATATTCATCAAGATTTCTTGCTCTTTATCTAATTGCATCATTAGTTTTTGCACTGCTGCGCCTGCTACCATTAAAATGGCTTTCTTAAAGTTTGCAATGGCTTTTAATTCCTTAGCATAAGTGCCTTCGTCTTCCGCACCAAAATCTGGAATGCTCATCAATTCTTTTTGAACCGACATAGCAGGTCCCATCAAGTCTAGCTTACCTTTCATAGCACGTTTCAATACCATGTCTACGGTTAACAAGCGATTGATTTCGTTGGTGCCTTCGTAAATTCTATTAATGCGGCTATCGCGGTATGCTTTAGAAATCACATATTCATCCGAGAAGCCGTTACCACCATGTATTTGAACGCCTTCGTCTACTACAAAGTCTAACACTTCACTGCCATATACTTTTAGGATGGCGCATTCAATGGCATATTCTTCTGCAGCACCTAATAAGGCTTCGGCAAAGGATTTGCCACTTGCCGCTAATTCGTGTTCTTTATCGTCAATCCATTTGGCAGAACGATACAATGCAGATTCGCAAACCCATAGGCGGATGGCCATTTCAGCCATTTTATGACGGATGGCGCCAAACTTAGCGATGGGTAATTTAAACTGTTCTCTTGTTTTTGCATATTGAACAGAAGTGTCGGTTGCTTTTTTGGCACCGCCTAATGTTGCTGCACATAATTTTAAACGACCAATATTTAAGATATTGAAGGCAATCACATGGCCTTTGCCAATATCACCTAATACGTTTTCAACGGGTACTTTACAATCTTGGAAATACAATTGAACAGTTGATGAGCCTTTAATACCCATTTTGTGTTCTTCAGGTCCTTGTGTGAATCCTTCAGTGCCACGCTCAATGATGAAAGCAGTAAATTTATCGCCGTCAATTTTAGCAAATACGGTGAACACATCTGCAAAACCACCATTGGTGATCCAACATTTTTGTCCATTCAATAAATAGTATTTGCCATCATCGCTCAATTTGGCAGTGGTTTTTGCACCCAATGCATCACTACCACTATTCGGCTCTGTTAATCCATACGCGCCTTTCCATTCGCCACTGGCCAATTTTGGAATGTATTTTTCTTTTTGTGCTTCAGTACCAAAATACAAAATGGGCAAAGAACCAATGCCTGTATGTGCTGCAACAGCAACAGAGAAAGAGTATCCGCCACCCATGCCTTCATTTACAATGGTAGAAGTGATAAAGTCTTTACCTAAACCACCGTAAGCTTCTGGAAACGACGTAGAGAGCAATCCTTGCTCACCAGCTTTTTGCATTAAGGACGCCACTAAACCTGGCTCCATTTTATCTATACGGTCTACAATGGGCAGAATTTCTGCTTCCAGAAATTGGTGACACATATCCATCACCATGGTCTGCTCTTCATTAAAATCCTCCGGTATGAAGGTTTCGTGTGGATTGCTTTCCTTGATGATCCATTCACCACCCAATAGGGCTTTTGTTGTTTTTGTGGCTTCCATCGTTTTAGATTTAATTTATTGTAAAAAGTACTTAATTCAGTTGTTCAATGGGGGTTAAGGTTAGGTTATCATACACTTTTTGAAACACCGATTTAACGGTGTCAATATCTTTCTTATCAACGCCTACCAAAGCTTCGGCCATGGTTTGATTGGCCAAGTCTATGGTAATCTGTTGTAAATCTTTTGCTGAGTCGGTTAAATACACCAAGTTGATTCTTCTGTCTGAAGGGGAAGCCACTCTTTTTACCAAGTGTTGCTTTTCTAAGTTGTCAATTAATCGGGTTATGCTGGGTTTGTCCCGAAATGTTCGCGTACAAAGTTCCTGCTGACTCAAGCCATCTTCTTTCCATAAATGGTATAAAACGCTCCACTGTTCAATGGTGATTTCTAATCCCGCATTGCGGAAATTCTTCTGCAACCTTCTGGCAACAGCAGTAGAAGCCATCCCATTGATGACACTGTATAATTCTCCTCTTTTAAAATGGTTGTTTGGCATATAGTTAGTTATGCAACTAATTCAAAGTTGGTTTCTTTTGTTGATACTTCCAAGAATTATTTCTTGAAATTTGGCTCATTTTGGGCTTCATACCCCGATTTAACTATCCATTGATTCAAGAAGATTGGTTTTCTTTGTCTGAATGGACAATTGGTTTCTATATGTTGCGGGTGCTTTAACAGCCATTTATGGAGGGTTGATTTTGGTATATCGGTATTGGTTTAACGCATTGAAACCATTTGCGCCCCAAGCGTTTGCTCCACCGAGTGTTTATTTCACGGTCATTATTCCAGCACGTAATGAAGCAGCGAATATTCAAGCTTGCTTAAACAGCTTATTGGCGCAAGATTACCCATTGTTTGAAATATTGGTTGTAGATGATTTTTCTACAGATGAAACAGCCCAACTTGTTCAGCAAATGGCTTTGGCAAATCCACGATTAGAGTTGATTCAATTAAAGGATCATGTGGATGCCAATGCTACCAACTCCTTTAAGAAAAAAGCCATTGAAATTGCAGTGAGTCAAAGCAAGGGCATATGGATCGTAACAACAGATGCCGATTGTTTGGTACCACCTAATTGGTTGCAGTATTATAATACCTTCATTACAGCGGTTCAGCCAGTATTTGTAGCTGCACCAGTGATGTTTACCAATAACCGTCGATTCAGTGGCATTTTTCAACTGTTAGACTTTTTGAGTTTACAGGGGATTACAGCCGCCGCTGTATCTGCTGGCGCGCACAGTATGTGCAATGGCGCAAATTTGGCTTACTCAAAAACTGCTTTTGAAGCTGTCGGTCAATTTGCAGGGATTGATCATTTAGCCAGTGGAGACGATATGTTGTTGATGCACAAAATGAAAAAAGCCTTTCCTGGCCAACTCGCTTATTTATTTGCACAAGACGCCATTGTATTCACCAGTCCTATGCCTGATTGGTCTTCATTTATTCAGCAAAGAATTCGATGGGCGAGTAAAGCAGACAGCTACCAAGACAAAGCCATTTTTAGTGTCTTATTATTGGTATATCTGTTCAATGCTGCTTTATTGGTTGGTTTAATTTGGGGCATATTCAACACAACCATCTTGTTGTTCACCATTTGGTTAATGGCTATCAAAACCTTGATAGAGTTGTGTTTCATGATACCTGTAGCAAAGTTTTTTCGGCTTGAATCCTTGTTACTGTATTTCCCATTGATGCAACCATGTCATATCCTGTATACCATTGTTGCTGGTTGGTTAGGTAAGTTTGGTACTTACCAATGGAAAAGTAGAACAGTCCGTTAATGCTCTTTTTTGTTTTTCTTTTCCGGGAACCAAGCATAAACAAACATAGCAGCTAAAAAGAAGGGGGCTAGTAGTAGGCGTAACATAGACAATTTGGATATTTCTAACTTAGATACCAAAACTAGAAGAGTGTTTACGCAAGTCGCCTTAATTAATGGTTAAAATGGCATATAATCGGTCAATGGCTTTTTTTGACCGCTTAACCTGCAATGCTGTTTCGTTCTTGTTGTAAAAACAGTTGCAAGGAAATAATCAATCCTGCACTCAACCAAAATAAGCCACCAATTTTATCGGTCTCAATTAAGTCACTGGTGAAATTAAGCGAAGCAATCATGATCAATACAACACCCAATCCTAATGCAATATGTCTGTAATAATGATTTTGAAATTGGTGATAGAGTTGTTGTGTTTGCAGCAATAAATACAGGTAAAAACCTGCAAACAGCAATAGTGCTGGGATGCCTTGCTCCAAAGTAATCAATAAAAAATAATTGTGTACCGTTGAGTGTTCTGGATTATGACTGACCCAGGTTTTAAATGCTGAAGCGGTATAGGGTTGGTATTGATTGTAAAAACTATTGGCACCGAATCCAGTCCACGGTTTTTCAGCCACCATTCTAATCCCTGCTACCCATCTGTGAAAACGTTCTGCATTAGAAATATCTTTCAATCCAATCGTTGCATTTAAATGCGCTGAAAAGTTTTCGTGAAAAATGGTTTGGTCGTGTTCGGGTGCAAAATCCATGAAACGATTTTGATTGATTAAAACCATTAATCCAACCAGTAGTGTCACAATTGCTACAATAATCGCTTTCCCCAGTTGATTTTTTTTGATCAACCAATACCCTATAATACCCATGATTAAGGCCAACCATGCGCCTCTTGAATACGCAAAAAATAAACCAAGACAAGCTATACCAATGCCTGCTTTGATCAATCGTTGTTTGGTTGTATCCTTTGTAAATTGGTACATCAGCCAACCAATGGGTATTAAGCAAACCAGCATGGCAGAATAGTTGACATGATTTCTGAAAAATGGTCCCATGGTTTTTTTGATGGCCACAAAATCAAATCCATACCATGCATGTCGAATTAAGGTTTGTATTACAACGAATAACATAGGGATGCATACAAACAAAGCCGTCTTTTTAAAATTACTTGAACGCTGGTGTATCAGTGCTGTCAAGATTACCAATGGTAGTATATACCAGGTCTTGGCTAAAATAAATTTAAACGCCAGCCATTGGTTGGGTGCATACATCAAACTGATGCACATCCAAATCATCAGTGCCATGATCCATTTGAATATTGGAGAAGCCAGTATGAATCTGAATGTTGAGGGTTGATACAAGAGGCTCGCCAATACTGTTGCCGATAAGAGGATTAACAATGGCTCATCTGGTAAGTCTAAACCAAGGCTTGGGGTTACATTAAATTCAGTTGACAGGGGTAATGTAATTAGTAGTAACCAATAGAGATAGTCTGTTTTTGTTACGATGAATTGAACCATCGGGATGATGGCTACGAAAAAAAATGGCAGGGCCATCCAATAGGGGGCTTGCATCCACAGCGACCATAATCCACATACAAAAAAACAACCGATGGCCAGGCTGGTAAACCATTTTGATTGTGTCAGCTGATTCATTTAAAACCTTTTCGGTTTTGCGCTCACCAACACCAATAATACACTAAACAAACAGCTGAATAATGCGGCCAAAGGCAGTACCACAGTTTTGTCTGGCCAACTAATTTTAGCAGGCGGTGTTGCTTTTTCAAGTACAATAATAGCTGCAGGTGTTGTATTAGCCGCCATCTTGGTTTCTATACTCAACTTATTGAACTGTTCTATTTGTGTTAACAGCACACCCATTTTTGTTTTTGCAATGGCATCAGCATTGTTGGAACTGAGGGCTAGTGCTTGATATTGATTGGTTAAATCTGCCAAGCTGCTATCTAATGCAATGCCTATTTTTGCATATTGTTGTTTCCAAATAGATTGCATATTGGCTGCTGTTTGTTCTGCCATAAAATTAACTATGGCCGCTGCTGTATCTTTATTGGTATGTGTACAAGACAATTCTAATTCATTGTTGACTGTTTTTACCAAGAGGAGATCTTTTTTAAAACGCCGAATGGTTTTGTACATTAATAAGCCAGGGTCTTGTTCTTGAATCTGATAATAATCAATTAACTGAAACTGATGAATGACTTGCTTAAGGCTGGTATCCATACTGGTCATGCTCATCAATCGATCTAAGTCGTCGCCTGAGCCAAAAAATGAATACAGCTGTTGTATATCTGCATTAAACAATCTTGCTTTATCTGCTAACACCGCATTGCCAGGCAGTATTTTGGTAATAGCCGTATATTTTGGTTGAATAAATAGCAGTGCACCTGCGGTGATTACCACAGCGCCAATGGTAAAAATCACAATGAATTTCCATCGATTCAATAGTACGTTTGCTAATTCGGCAATATTAAAATTGGTCATGCTGGTTGATTTAAAGTGGACTGACCACTACATTTCTGTCTAAACTTTCTTCTAAAGAAATAAAAGTTTCTGTTCTTTCTATGCCTTTGATTTTTTGCAATTCGTCGTGTAATACAAATCGCAGTTCTTGAATGTCTTTACAAACAATTTCAGCAAACATGCTGTAATTGCCCGTTGTATAATTGAGTCGAACAATCTGTTTGACTTTCTTTAATTCTTTTGCTACGGAATCGTATAATGAACTTTTTTCTAGGTAAATGCCAATAAATGCAATGACATCATAGCCCAGAGATTTGAGGTCTACTGATAATCTTTTACCTTTAACCACGTTAAGTTCTTCTAATTTTTTGATGCGCACATGGATGGTGCCCCCTGACACAAATAATTTCTTACCCAAATCGGCGTAAGAAATCTCTGCATTTTCCATCATTTCCTGAATGATCTGAAAATCGAGTTTGTCAAGATTTAATTTAGTAGACATTTTTGCTCGTTTATTTTAATATTATTCAAATATATACCTAAATTTTTGAATAAAATCTATAATTTATTAAAAATGTTTGAAAAATCACTAATTAAACAAAGTTTGTCTTAATTTTGATTTATCAAAGTAACAAATTAGTTCTTTTTTACTGTGGGGTGATGAAACTTTTGGCAGACATGCCCTCTTGTCTCGGGGGTGGGGATAACAGAATAAACGTAGTGTAGAGCCGTTCAAGTAGCAATATTTGAACGACCAGGGTCGACCACTGAACTTTGCGCTATAGCTAACTGCCTCGTGGAGGTTCGATCCCTCCCCCTACAGCTTTTAAAAGGTCATATGTAGTTGAATTTCAATTATTTATGACCTTTTTTGTTTACTTTAGTGGCGTTTCTAGTGGCGTTAAAATGCTCCAAATAACAAAATGGCCGAATATTTATTTAATTTGGTATTTGGGTGATTTTTGTATAATAAATGATGAAAGGCTTGGAATTGTAGTTTCTTTTAGTATACCTTCGCATATCTCATTAACCATGTGTTAAAGGAGTTACGAAACCGTTTAGTTACACTAAGCGGTTTTTGCTTTTATAAACTCATCATATTCCTTTTGTTTTTTCCGCTTCTCATGTGAATATTCAATCACGTAAGCAGTCCATGGGAGAATATATTTTTCTCTAACGTCTAGTATAACAATATAGTCAGGCTGATCTTCAAATTCCACCCAAATACATATTCTCTTCTTTCCCTTCCGTTCTTGAGTCCATACTTTTAAAGTCCAATGATCACATCTTTCAATAGATGGCTTAGCCCAAGAAAGTCTTTCACATCTACGCAAATCAGGAGTTCTATTTGCTTCATCTGAACCTTTATGAGTCATGTGATAAAATGTATAAGCCTTTCCTGAAACTTCAGGATGATACTTTAATGCTAGCTTTTTCCCCCTAAAAACTGGTTTATTGGAAATAAAGTCTTTCTCAAAGATTCGGTAGAGTTCCTCAATGTAATTATGATAGCTACCACCGTAATCGGAAAGTAATATCATATCAGGTAACTGCTGATGTATCGTCATTGCTGAGTACTTTTCCTTTCCAGATGAACAAATTGAGCTTATTCTCTTTATATAAAGTTGAATGTCGT
>JAIXYL010000156.1 GCA_027490265.1 Sediminibacterium sp. | reverse complement strand
GCCCTCAAATTCCCCCGCAAAAAGTAGTTAAATAGTAAATATTATTTATGAAGACAATTTGGATCAAGGTCATCTTGTTAATGGGTTTAGTGGGATTAGCAGAGCTTACCATGGCACAGTTGCCGACCATTCCGCAGGTTGCAAGCATCAACATTGATGCTTTATCAGATGCGCAGTTTCAGGCATATATGCAGCAAGCGCAGTTGAGTGGTTTATCAGAAGCCGAATTAGAAGCCAAAGCCAAAGAAAGAGGGTTGTCTGCTGCACAGATTGCACAGATTAAAGCCAGAATGGGCAGCTTGGGTGCTGGTGCAACAGGGGAGAAAAAAACAGCTGCAGCCAGTTACGAACCACGCAAAGCTGTGGTGGTAAAAAATGAGTTTACCGCTCCAGCAGGTCCAGCCATTTTTGGCGCTGAATTTTTTTCGAACAGCAACTTGACTTTTGAACCCAATATGCGCATGGCCACGCCAAGCAACTATGTATTGGGCGTAGACGATGAATTATCCATTGACATTTATGGATTTTCTGAAAAAACTAGTAAGTACAAAATCAATACCGAAGGCCAAATTCGCATTCCGAATATTGGACCAGTAACTTTGGCTGGCTTAACTATTGATGAAGCCAAGACCAAATTAAAAGGGGTCATGTCTAAAACCTACCCTGGTTTAAAGTCGGGCAATACCTACTTACAAGTCAGCTTAGGACAAATTAGAAGCATTCGTGTGACGCTCATTGGTGAAGTCAACAAACCTGGTTCTTATGAATTGTCTTCTTTATCTACTTTGGCCAACGCCTTGTATGCATCTGGTGGACCTTCTGCCAATGGGTCATTTAGAAAGATCGATTTGATGCGCAACGGCAAGCGTTTGGTGACTTTTGATTTATACGATTTCTTATTGAATGGTGACCTCTCTAAAAATGTGTTGCTTAAAGACGACGATATCATTAAAGTACACCCCTATACCACCCGTTTAACTTTAACTGGTGCGGTGAAAAAGCCGGCCATTTTTGAATCAGAACCTGGTGAGTCTTTGGGTACCATCATCAACAAATACGCAGGTGGCTTTGCAGACATTGCCAATAAAAATAAAATTTCAGTAACACGCATTGGCGAGATGGGCAAAACCATTTTGAATGTAGATCAAAACAGCCTCAATGGCTTTACGGTAAAGAGTTCTGATATAGTGCTTGTGGGCAGTACTATTAATCGATTCGATAACAGAGTAATAGTGGCTGGTTCAGTTTTTTACCCGAACAGTTATTCTGTGAACACTTACCCAACATTGGGTGATGTGGTAAAAGCAGCACAACTCAAAGAAAATAGCTTTACAAAACGTGCATTGTTGTTTAGAACAAATGAGTTAAAGGAAACAACCGTTACTGCAGTTAATTTAACTGTAACTCCAGATTTAGGCATTACTTTGCGTAATGATGATTCTCTTCACATATATTCTAAAGCTGAATTAGAAGAAAATTCTTACGTGACAATTACTGGTGAGTTAAACAAACCTGGTGGGTTTGCATATGCTGCCGGTATGAAACTAGAGGATTTGGTATTGTTGGGGGGAGGGCTAAAAGATCGCGCCTCTTTCAAGGAAGTGGAAGTTTTGAGAAGAATCCGTAAAGATCCTACAATGGCCGACACAACGGTTTACAACACCATTTTGAAATTTAATTTACAAGACAGCTTGGCTTTTACACCAGATCAAGCGGCGATTGAACTCGAACCTTATGATGTAGTAAATGTAAAAAATATGCCTCGAAACCAAAATGCTGGTTCTGTCACAATTAATGGAGAGGTATTGTTCCCGGGCACCTATTTACTCAATACCAAGAAAGACCGCATCAGTGATATATTTACTCGCGCAGGAGGCATGTTAAATACAGGATCTTTGAGTTCTGGCTTCTTTTTGCGCAATACCTATCAAGCAGCTTTAAAAGGCGAGATTTTAGACATTAAAAAAGCCTTGGCTCAAAAGCAAAATACCGACACTGTCACACAAAAGTTATTAGACAGTACCTTGTCAAAAGAAAAAACTTTAATGGCGATAAACTTTCGAAATGCATTAGAAAATCCAGGCTCAGAAGATGATATTGTCTTAGAAGAAGGAGACATTATTACCATTCCAAAAACGCCCGTAGCTGTGCAAGCATTTGGCGCAGTGAACATTCAAAAGAAAGTGCCGTACTATCCTGGCTTAAAAACCAGCCGATTAATCAGAGAATCTGGTGGCTTTGCAGAGAATGCCAATAAGCGGGGGACCTATGTATTGTACCCGAACGGTCGTGTTAAAACAGCCCACAGTTATATTTTCTTTAGAACCTATCCAAAACTAACAGCAGGAGCTGAAGTATATGTGCCTGTGAAGAAATATAGAAAACCGTTAACAGCTGGTGAAATTCTCAGCTTCAGTAGTGGTTTGGTAGGGATGGGTGCGATTATACTTGGTGTGATTAACGCAACGAAATAAACCGATTGCGCCGCGCGCGGGCCTGTGCGCGGCGCAATAATATACCAACTACTGGGTATACTCAGGAGCCCAATGGCTGCGCTTAGCAGAAATTGGGCTTCTTTTATACAGCAAATACCAAAATATTCGTATCATTGTAAGCGCAGTTCCCCATCTGCAATTCCTAAAAAAACTGAATGGCATAATTTCTACGCTAAAATTTCGTTTTCAATTCAATCTAAGTTTTGTGTTTGCACTATAAGGTGTACCGAAACAAAAATTTGTACTGTATGAAATATGCAACTAAGAAAATTTGCGCATTGGCATTATTGAGTGTTGGCTTTACAGCTGCTATTCCAATGGATACAATGGCGCAAGCCGATTCTATTAATATTGTGTCTACTGCAGTGCCTTTCTTGCGTATTTCACCAGATGCAAGAGCAGGTGGTATGGGCGATGCGGGCATCGCTACAAATCCAGACGCCAATTCACCATTTTGGAACCTAGCCAAAACAGCTTTTGCAGAAAAGCGCTCAGCCATTGCATTAAACTATACACCATGGTTGCGCGATTTGGGTTTGAACGATGTTTACCTAGCCAGTGCGGCAGCCTATAAGAAGATCAACGATAATTCTGTGATCTCTGGGTCTATGCGCTTTTTCAGTTTAGGGAATATTCAATTAACCGATTTCTCAGGTAACGTGTTAAATACGGTTCGTCCAACCGAATTTTCAATTGATGGAGGTTATACCAGAATCTTAAGTGAGAAACTAAGTTTGGCTGTAGCTTTACGCTATATCAATTCAAGATTGGTTGTTGGCGATGTTGGAACAGGCGTAGTGTACAAAGCAGGCAATGCTTTAGCTGGGGATGTATCGTTATTTTACAATGGTCGTGACATAGATGGACAAGGCTTAAACTTCGGTGTAGTATTGTCTAACCTTGGTACCAAAGTAGGTTATACCAATGACGCACAGAATAAAGATTTCTTACCCGCCAACTTAGGTTTGGGTATGTCTTATACCAAAGTCATGAGTGAAGGCAACAGCATCAGTTTTTCATTGGACGTGAACAAATTATTAGTGCCGATTGCACCAATCAGTACCGGCGTTTTTGCAACCGATTCAGCTAATTTGGCTAATTATAGAAATACTTCAGTGGTGAGCAGTTGGATGAAATCATTCTCTGATGGCAGCAGCTTAACCAAGAGCTTTCAAGTATCTGCTGGTATGGAATATTCTTACAACAACCAGTTCAAAATACGAGCAGGCTATTTTTACGAAGACAAGAGCCGTGGCAATCGCAGATACTTTACTGCAGGTGCAGGTTTTGATGTGAAGTTCATGCAGATCAACGTGTCTTACCTAGTGCCTTCTGGAAGCGGGGTTACACGCAATCCTTTGTCGAACACATTGCGTTTGGGATTGGTGTTTAATTTAAGCAACGACGAATTCTAGAAAGTGCTTTGTGGCCTAGCCGATATTTAACATGAGCATTCAAGAACTCTATAAAATTTTTCAGCAATATCCATCCGTTCAAACGGATACCCGCAAACTCAAGCAGGGCGATATTTTTGTGGCTTTAAAAGGGCCCAATTTCAACGGCAATTTATTTGCATTACAAGCTTTAGAAGCAGGAGCGGCTTACGCAATAGTGGACCAGCTGGTATCTGCCAATGGCGAAACCTTTACAGATGGCCATACAACTACAGATGACAAAATTCCATTAGAGATCAGAACTAGGCTCCTCCTCGTTGACGATGCATTAACCACCTTACAGCAATTGGCCAAATACCATCGCCAACAATTAAATATTCCATTTATTGCTATTACAGGCAGTAATGGCAAAACTACCAGCAAGGAATTAATTTATGCGGTGCTGTCAGCACATTTGAACACTTATACCACACAAGGCAATCTCAACAATCATATTGGCGTGCCGCTCACCATCTTAAGTGTAAAACCCGATGCACAAATAGCGGTCATTGAAATGGGTGCTAATCACCAAAAAGAAATAGAAAGTTATTGCAACTATACATTACCCACTTATGGTGTGATTACCAATTGCGGTAAAGCGCATTTAGAGGGCTTTGGGGGCGTTGAAGGGGTGCGCAAAGGCAAGGGTGAACTCTATCAATTTTTGCGAGAGAACCACGGCACAGCATTCGTGTATGCGGATTATGATTATTTGCAACCTATGAGTGCAGGCATTGATCAGATAGTGTATTATGGAATGACAAAGGGATTGGTGCAGGGGCGGATCAAAGCCGCCGAGCCATTTTTAACGGTTGAGATTACAGCGGGGCTTGATGCTACACTGATTCAATCGCAACTTGTTGGAGAATACAACCTTCCCAATATTTTGTGTGCAGTGGCCATGGGCAGATATTTTGGCGTACCGACATCCAAAATCATCCATGCCATAGAAGCCTATGCCCCATCGAACAGTCGTTCTCAATTAATTGAACGCGGTACCAACAAGATCATATTAGATGCATACAATGCTAATCCAAGCAGCATGAAAGTGGCGATAGACAATTTTGCTAAACTAGCAGCCGACAGAAAAATTGTGATGCTCGGCGGTATGATGGAATTGGGCGAAGACAGCATTGCAGAACACAAAGCACTCATTGAACAATTGGTAACACTTGGATTTACAGAAGTGGTATTGGTAGGTGGCGATTTTGCACATATACAATTGCCCGTTTCTACAATAAACGCATCATCCACTCTTTCATCCAATACTTCCTTTGTTTATTTAAACAATTCTACCGAAGCCCGTGAATGGTTAAAGCAGCTGAACCCTCAAAATGCCTATATTTTAGTTAAAGGATCCAGATCTATAAACATGGAGCGTGTATTAACAGATTAAGGTATACACTTTGACTAAGTATCATAAACACAATTATGATACAAAAAAAATGGATCCTAGGCATGTTCTTCACAGCTGCAATCTTTACCGCATGTGAACAAGCCAAACAACAAGCGCAAGACCAAGCCAACAAAGTCGTATCGCAAGCCAACGATGAAGTCAACAAAGTCGTATCACAAACAAGCGATGAAGTCAACAAAGTCATTAAAGACTTGGGATTGGTGTATGTAGAAGAAGGTGCTAAAACCGTCATCACATATGCAGAAGTCAATGCTGCCCAACAAGCCTGGTGCGATGCATTAGTGAAAATTGGACAAATCAAAGAAGCAGGTGGCGACTATAAAGCCTATGCCAATGAAGTCTTGTCTACCGCTTATAACTACGACAGTGGCAAGGTATTTTTTAAACCTACACTTGCATATGGTGATCAAACATTCAGAAACGATAAGAAAGGGGCGCTCGCTTATTTTGTTGGTGGAGATCCAGATTATCCCAACGATAAAGGCTTTGCTTTAACACCATGGGTAAAAGCCCGATATGATAATGCAGGACCAAAAAATGAAGGCATCCAAATTTATGGGTCCATAGCGATTACCATGGGCAATGTTTGGGTAACTGGAAAAGATGGCAAAGAGGTGATGGTAGATAAAACATTTGTCTTCAAAAAAGGGAAAGATGGAAAATTGAGAATCATTGTACACAAATCTGCATTGCCTTATAGTCCAACAACAAAATAAAAATTGAAAAAAAATATACCCGAAATATATTTGCTGATGACAAAACCTAAATTGAATATACGTACGGTATATTTTTTTATCTTTTTTTTATTTCTTCTCTGCCCCACTATCACTCATGCACAAGGATCAGGCACGACAATTCCCTCTACCCCACCTGTTCCCAATAATCGATTGACACACTACAATTCAATTGGATGGTTTAATTATTTTGGAACCATCCGTTTAAAGGGCAAATGGGGATTGCATACGGAATATCAGTTTAGAAGAAACCATATTATCACCGATTGGCAACAAAGTTTACTGAGAGTAGGTGTCAACTACCAAGCAAGTCCAAACTTGTTATTAAGGTTGGGCTATGGTTGGATTGAAACTTTTCCTTACGGGGAATTTCCGCTGAATGGGCTTGGCCGCGATTTTACGGAACACCGATTGTTTCAAATGGCGCAACTATCTCAAAAAGAAGGCCGATTCAACATTCAACATCGCTTCATGTTAGAGCAAAGATTTGTGGGAAGGTATAGTTCTGCATTAGAATCAAAAGAAGATGAGTTTCCACTACTGCATAGAGCAAGATATATGATTAGGTTGCAAATGCCATTTAAAGGTCAAACCATCAAAAATAAAACGGCATATGCGGCTGTATACAATGAAATAATGATTGGCTTCGGAAGAAACGTCAATGCCAATATTTTTGATCAAAACCGAATTGGTGTATTAATTGGTTATAGATTGAATGAGAAACTGCGTATAGAAGCTGGGTATTTAAATCAAACTTTACAATTTGGTCGACTCATCAATGGCCGAAACATTTTTCAAAGTAACAATGGCATCATTATCAATACGAATGTTGATATTGATTGGCGCAAATAAGCATCAAATTACCAATTGGCAAACTGATCCTTATTGATTCTTTCTGGCGCTTTTAATGGTTTAGATTGCCAATTAGGTTCATATTTTACAAACCAACTCAACCAAAGACTTCTGGCCAAACGCATCATTAATGGTTGCACCAATAAAAGGAGGACAATATTGGTGCCCAACCAATAAAATATACGGTTGTCATCAATATCAAAAGTTAGACCCACTAATACCTTCCAAGCTACAAACGTGCTAACGGTTAACGCCACAGATAAGGCATAACTCACATATCCTGTACCATAATAAAAACCCACTTCAATTTCAGTCGGCTGATGACAAACTGGGCAGGTTTCATTCATCTGCGTACTATTCCCTTTAAGTGTATATGCAGATGGATTTTTAAACAATTCCCCCTCCCTACATCTCGGACATTTATTCGTGATGGCGCTGACTAAATACGTTTTCTTAAGATCCATTGCATTTGATTTTACGCTTACAGAAACTTTGATTTAAAGCTTACTCAAACATTGATTTCACGCTTACTCAACCATTGATTACAAGCTTGCATCAACAAGACAAAGGTACTGAATTATAACTGGTGGCTATGTAACAAATGTTGAATTCAATCATCGCGCCAGTCAGTTGAAAAACATACAATATTGCGGGGATTACTGTTTCCACACAATTATTAAGACCATAATTTGCTCATACAATGGTAGAGTGAATGTACCCAATAACAAAAAAAAAGTCAAAAAACTTAACCTATGAAAAAACTCAAACCAGATTTTGAAGAAGTGTCTCCGCTAAAAATGATTCCGCTGTCGTTAAAACTAAACCCAGCCGTATTAGATAATATGGAAGCCGTCCGTGCACGTATCAGGCAAAATAGAAATACCTATATCAATTTAGCCATTGATGTTTACAATCATTATCACCGTTATGCGATGATGAAAGATCGTTTAGCAATAGAATCGTTTGAGAGTTCAATGTATTATTACAAAATCATCAAAGACTTAGAAGAGATCAAAGAATTCCAAGTCCCTAATATGATCGATTGAATTTAAAACAGAATTTGATGAATCCAATACAAACTGATATCGAGCCAAAAAATTATACGTTATACACCACTGAAAAAGACGTAAAACAATACGATATATGGAAAGTGGAATGGAAAAACAATCCAAAAAATATCCAACTAGCCGTCATTGTACAAACCAACTATTTAAATATGGCACATCACGCTTCGTTCGTCGTTTGTCCGATGGTTGATTTGTACATGTTTAGATTCTGGTTCTTGCGCGTAATTGTTCCAGTCAAAAATTATGGATACCGAGAAATAGTCTTAGATCAAATTTGCACGGTTAGTGGTCAAGCATTGATTGAACGAGTAGACATTTTATCCAATGATGATCGTCAAAAACTCCGCAGAAATCTTTGCATCATAATGGGTTTCACCATTTAACAAACAGATTACGGCTTTACCGCTTTGGGCTTAAGCTTAAGCAGCAATTCTATAGTAGCGGATTGAATAGGGAAATAATAAAACCCTCCATCCTTAATAAAATACATATACGCGCAGTCACTATTCAATGACTTGCCGTTTGACTTAGATGAAGCCGAGGCCAGGCTTTGGGTATTGAAATAAACCGTTTTGAGTTCTTGTTCCCCTTTAAAAAAGAATAATTTTCCTTCTGATCTACAAGGCATGACTTCATTTCTCAAGATAAACATGCGATCGAGATTATTCAAAAGTGGATTCACCACTGATGTATCCGATGTATTGAAATGCTTAAAGAATCGCGTATATCTTAATGAGTCTTTTCCGTAAGGATCAGTAAAAAACAATACTTGCACGCTATCAGCCTCGCGCAGGTTTGCAATATCTAGCCCAGTGTTTTCCTTGATTGAAGCGCCGCTTTGGTTTGTGCCATTTTGATTGGCGCCATCTTGATTGGTACCACTTTGGTTGGTGTTGTTTGGGTTACCGCCGTTCTGGTTGGTATTGTTTGCGCCGCTGGTGTTGTTGGCGTTGTTGTCGCAGGCAGTGGTAGCCGCCATAGAAGCGAATAAAAAAAAGTAGAAAAAAATATGCTTGAAGTATATTTTGTGCACGGTATATTTTTTTACAAATTTAAATATTTAATTCGTCGCCTCCGGTTAAAAAAGTCTAGCTATGCGCAGCAAAGTCAAAAGAAGTGACATAAAAAGCCTAACGTAGCCTGTAAAAAAAGAGCCCCATAGAAATGGGGCCCGAATCTTAACTGTTATACTAAATCGTTGCGTCAGTATTGATTTGCAACGCTTGAGAAACTATGCTTAAACGATCATCGCGCAGCAAATACTAGTAAGTATTGGTTTGCGGTGTGTAGCTGGCCCAACCAGTTGTCCAATTGGCGGTTCCAAATGCTCCACGGAATGTTACTGGTGTAAAGAACGCATCCATACCTGTAAAGCTAGCACCAGTTAATGCTGGTGAACCAGTCATTGGTAAGAAGTTTGGTGCTGTAACATTAAATGGTGCAGTTAACATGATATCTGCTGCATTGGTATAAGTAATACAACCATTACCTTCTGCTTTGGTTCTAACAGCTGCTACAGTAATCACTGCACCTGCTGCTGCATCAACCTTATATGGTTCTACTAAAGCATGAACCAAGTTGTTTCTGAAATCAGAAGTATCATTGCTGTAAGCAGTTCCAGTTAAAGCAGACTCTAAAGAGAATCCACCTTTAGGGAAGCCCATCAAGATTGAGTTGCGTACTGAAAATCTTACGCCTCTTCTCCATCTGTGTGCGAAATTTTCCAAAGCTTGTGTGTTTGGTGCACCGTTTGATCCAATCCAAGTAAAGTTGCTTAATTCTGGACGAGTGAATGGTCTAGCAGATGTACCTGATCCATCATTGTCTGCTTCTACACCATTACCAGCATCAGAGTCACCAATTTCTGGATTACGCTGTGCAACTGCGTATTGGATTTTTCCAACATATCCAAAATCAAAATCATAATCGTCGTCTGAAGTTGCATAAGACAACAAGTACTTTAAGTTAACGGTACCACCAAAGAACTCATACGCATCGTCGTTTCCGTAAGAAACCTGGATGTATTCAAGTGTCGTTCCAGAACCAACACCCCCCAGTGTTAATCCGTTAATTTCACTTCCAGGTTCAGCCGCGATTCCCGCGAACTCAATACGAACATAACGCATAGTACCTGAGTTGTCATTAGCAGTAGTACCGCCATATCTTCTATCCACACCACCTTCTACTAATGGTGCTGGTGACAAAGGTCTGTTTGTTGGTGCATTTCCTAAGATAATAATGCCGCCCCAATCCCCGCGTAAGCGTGAACCTGCTGCTTTACCTGAGGTAAATACAATTGGATTTGAAGCTGTACCAACCGCTTCAATTTTAGCGCCTCTTTCAATAATCAAAGCGCCTTTTTGAGAGATATCGCTTTTCAAAATTGTACCTGCAGGAATGGTTAATGTAGCACCTGCTTGTACATATACATATCCTTGAATGGTATATGTACCACCTGTTAAAGTGATGCTTCTTTCATAAGAACCTTTTAAGATTCTAGTAGTGTTCGGATCATCTGCATTGGTACCTGTACCACCTGCAATTGGATCTTCAAAGTTTACTTTTACGCATGACGTTGCGGTTAATGCAAGTACTCCTGCGAATAATAATTGAGTAAGCTTATTCATTGTTTTAATTTTAAGCGGTTTTATTTATTTTTTGAAGTTGATATCATAGCTGAATGATACGGTAACAGTGGTGCCTGGTCTGTATGCATAGTTGATTCGATCACCTGCTGCATAACTATAGCCTGGCTTGCTGTCTGCGTTATCATAAAATGCAAACTGATTGTTGAACACATCAGATACTGTTAATTTAAATTCACCAGCATTGTTCAATACCTTCTTAGACACTTGTAAGTCTAATAAGTTTCTGCTTCTTTCATAGATATCATAGAAACCAGCACCTTCAGGATCTCCTACCAATGACAATCTTGGTCCTTGACGGTTGTATAAGATAGATGCATTAAAGCCCTTTTCGTTATTGGTATACTGGAATCCAGCATTGATCAAGTAAGGCGACTGCCCGAACAATGGTCGGTTTTGCGTGGTTTCTTTTCCGCTCGCTTGTGTGGTATTTAACTTAACAGTTGATTCCAATACTGTTACGTTACCTATGAATGTGAAATCTTTTAATTTCTCACTCAAGAAATCCATTCCCTTTCTGATTTCAACTTCAGCACCAACCAATGTTGCAGATGCTGCATTCGTGTAGCTGAACAACCAACGGTCACCATTGCTACCACCATCCATTCTCAACTCAATTGGATCTGTGAATCGTTTTGTGAATACACCTACTGAAATCATTTCACCAGATTT
>JAIXYL010000021.1 GCA_027490265.1 Sediminibacterium sp. | reverse complement strand
TACAGTTCAACACCAATTCCAAATGTGGATTTATTCTCAAGAAGAAGACAAGGGAATATTGCTACTAATATTGCCCCTTTAGCCTCTTCCAATTATATCCCACATATTTCTGGCTTATCAGACACATTAGAAGTGAGAGCAACTGGAACAACTACCGCTCTGGCTATTTTTAATGGGCATGTATTTAATGCCAAACGAACTTATAATGTAGTATTCAGAGGCAGATACCAATCTACCGCTGGTACCATGTCTAGAGGTTTAACGATAATGGCCACTTATTAATTGATACTAACAAATGATATTTATGAAAAAGAATTTGCTATTCGTTGCTGGTTTGATGTCTGTTTTGCTTTTTAGCAGCTGTGCAAAAGATCCAGCAAATCCAGGATATGCTCAATATATGTTTATCAACGCAGCTCCGGATGTAGCTGCAGGTCTAGACTTTTATGTGGGTGATCTAAAACAAAATATTTTACCCATTGCATTTGGGTCAAATACCATTTACAATAGTACAACCCCAGGTAATAAAGCAATCAAAGTTACCATTGCGGGTCAACAAACCATTTTCTCTGCCAATAATTACAATGTGTCTGATTTAAGAGATCAACCAGCCCGTTATACATTATTGGCCGTGAATAAGATTCAAAATGCCGAATTGGTGTGGATACAAGACAACTTAACTACACCAGCACCAGGCAAAGCGCATTTGAGAATTATTCATGCGAGTGAGGATGCGCCAGCAGTAAACGCATTCAATGGTACAGCAACAACTGCATTGTATCCAGCAGCTGTTTCTTTTAAAGGGTCTACCAGTTTTGTTGCATTAGATGCAACTTTATTGGGTACATCATACAGCATTCAAATTAGAAATGCGGCCACCAATGCGGTAGTAAGAACACAACCGATGACCGCGGTTGACGGAAAAATTTACACCATTGTGGTTAGAGGTTCTGTAACGCCTTCACCTTGGGTGCCAGCGAATACAGTGTCTTCTACATTAGTAGCCAACAACTAATCAACGTTACGATTTTATAAGTGAATCCCAGTTGTGATTACAACTGGGATTTTTTATTGCGTAAAATAAAAGATCCCATAACAAATCAACAAGCTGATAATCGCCACAATGGGCAACTGTACAGCATTCCATCTGGCTTCCCATTTTTTGTTTTGGCGAAATTGACGGATTGAATCTTGCGATGTTGCTGCTGCAAAAGTTGATTGTATGATATCAAGATATGCATGAGTCAATGAATAAGGAAGCCATTTCAAGCAATACAATAACTGGTTGAGCAAATGTTGTTGTTGTGCTTCATTAGCTGTTTCAAGAATTGATGGAAACTGAGGTAAACCAATGACTTGATTTAATTGCCATTGTATGCGATCGTAATTGATAAATCGCCGATCGGCTTGTTGCAACTCCCGTTCTACTTTATGACAATAAGTGACCATATCGTGGATATCACTGATCGTTTTTTGTGTACCATAAAACTGCGTTTGTAATTGCAGACTATTATCGTACAATTGTTTAGCGTCCGGATTACCTAAAATGTCATAGGCTTTTTGAATCTGTTGATATTGATCTAGATAAACAGGATTATTGTGTTTATCGGGGTGATAAATATGTGCCAATTTTCTAAACGCACGTTTTATATCTGTGTTGGAGGCTGAGGACGTTAAGCCCAACACTGCATACCAATTCCGCTCAACCATTCTTGTCAATTTTAAGCTGGCTCTTCAGGGTGGTTTTCAAAATTAATATCGTCCCCATCTAATAACTCTCTTTCAATTTCTTCCATTTGTACAATATCCCATGCTTCCGATTCGGTAGGCGTAATATTCCACATTTCCAAAACACCTAACTCGTCTAAATGGTTTTCCAATTTTTCACCAATATTGCATAAGACCATGGATGCACTGTTTTCATAAAAATATTGTTGAATTTCAGTCAGTGCATCTACTGCTGCATCATCCATTATAACAATATTGGCCATATTTAATACCAAATTTTTTTGTGGTGTATTCAGCACCAATTTGCATTGTTCCGTTAAACTTGCTGACATATTTGCAGTAATATCGGCGGATTCTGGGGTCAGAACCGTGAATTTTTCCTTGGTATCAATTTTGACATTTAGCATAATGAAGGCATATTAACATTCTGTGTACAATTACAGGACAACTTCACTCAAAAATATTCGTTATAATTGTATAAATCCAAATAAGATATGGATAATAATTTTTCAGCTCAAGTTAAAGAGATCATTTCCTTTAGTAGGGAAGAAGCGCTTCGGTTAGGAAATGACTTTATTGGTACCGAGCATTTATTGCTGGGATTAATTCGTGATGGGGATAATACAGCCATTAAAGTTCTGAAGCAGCTGAATATTGACCTCTATGAACTCAGAAAAGAAGTGGAATTGGCAGTTAAAGACAAAACTGGTAAAAATATTGCCAATATCAATAGTTTGCCATTGACTAAACAAGCCGAGAAAGTCATTAGAGTAACTGTACTTGAAGCCAAAGCACTCAAAAGCCCATTGGTTGAAACGGAGCACTTAATGTTGAGTATTCTTAAGAACAAAGAGAATATTGCTACCCAAATCCTCAATCAATTTGATATTGATTACGATTTATTCAGAAATGAATTGGGCATGGTAGGCACATCTAATCCACCACCAAGAAGTGAATTTCCTGAAGACAATGACGATGAGTTTGACGAGGAGAAAAAAGGTTCAGGTTTTCAACAATCCAGAACTGGCAAGCCAGCGCCTGGTGCTACAAAAAGCAAAACGCCTGTATTAGACAATTTTGGTAGAGATATCACCAAATTGGCTGAAGCTGGCAATTTAGACCCGATTGTGGGCAGAGAAGCCGAAATTGAAAGGGTTAGTCAAATTTTAAGCAGACGCAAGAAAAACAACCCCATTTTAATTGGTGAACCAGGCGTAGGTAAAACAGCCATTGTAGAAGGTTTGGCCCTTAGAATTGTACAACGCAAAGTCAGCAGAGTATTATTCGACAAACGTGTAATATCATTAGACCTTGCGGCCTTGGTTGCAGGTACCAAATACAGAGGTCAGTTTGAAGAACGCATGAAAGCCATCATGAATGAATTAGAAAAAAACAGAGATGTAATCCTATTCATTGATGAAATCCATACCATAGTTGGTGCGGGTGGAGCCAGTGGCTCTTTAGATGCATCCAATATCTTCAAACCTGCTTTAGCAAGAGGTGAACTTCAGTGCATTGGCGCATCTACATTAGATGAATATCGTATGTACATTGAAAAAGATGGTGCTTTAGATCGTCGTTTTCAAAAAGTATTGATTGAACCACCTAGTGTAGAAGAAACGATTCTTATTTTAAACAATATCAAATCTAAATACGAGGATTTCCATAATGTACATTATGGTGACGACGCAATTGATGCTTGTGTAAAGCTAAGTGATCGTTATATGACCGATCGGTTATTGCCAGACAAAGCCATTGATGTAATGGACGAAGTGGGAGCCAGAGTGCATTTGAAGAATATCAATGTACCTGAAACCATTGTAGATTTAGAAAAGAAAATTGAAGAAGTTAAGAACGAGAAAAATAAAGTTGTTAAAAGCCAACGTTTTGAAGAAGCCGCATCGCTCCGTGATACTGAGAAACGATTGGGCGAAGAATTAGAAAGAGCCAAATTACAATGGGAGGAAGAAAGCAAGAATAAACGTTATCCAATATCGGAAGAAAATATTGCTGAAGTCATCAGTATGATGACAGGCATTCCTGTAAAGCGCATGGTTCAAGCAGAAACAGAGAAACTGCGCAGAATGAGTGAAGACATGAAAGGAATGGTCATTGGTCAAGATGAAGCCATTCAAAAAGTAGTCAGAGCCATTCAACGTAATCGTGTGGGATTAAAAGACCCTAAGAAGCCCATTGGTACATTTATTTTCCTTGGCCCTACAGGTGTTGGTAAAACTGAATTAGCGCGCTCATTGGCACGTTATATGTTCGACTCTGAAGATGCGTTAATCAGAATTGATATGAGCGAATACATGGAGAAATTTACCGTGAGTCGCTTGATTGGTGCTCCTCCAGGATATGTGGGTTACGAAGAAGGTGGTCAGTTAACTGAAAAAGTAAGACGTAAGCCATATTCTGTAATTCTGTTAGATGAAATTGAAAAAGCCCATCCAGATATTTACAATATCTTATTGCAAGTATTAGACGATGGTCAGTTAACGGATGGATTGGGGCGCAAAGTAGATTTCAAGAATACCATGATCATCATGACTTCTAATATTGGGGTTCGCCAATTAAAAGAGTTTGGTGATGGCGTAGGTTTTGCAACAGCAACCAGAATACAAAACGCAGAGGAAAACAACAAAGCAGTAATTGAAAAAGCTTTGAAGAAAACCTTCTCTCCGGAATTCTTGAATAGAATTGACGATGTTGTTGTCTTTAACTCATTGAGTAAAGAGAATATCTTCAATATCATAGATATTTTAATGAAGGGCGTTTCTAAGCGTTTGCAAAACCTTGGATTTGAATTGGAAATAACCGCTGAAGCCAAAGACTTTATTGCTGAAAAAGGCTATGATGTTCAGTTTGGTGCAAGACCATTACACAGAGCCATTCAAAAGTATTTAGAAGATCCTTTGGCTGAAGAGATTATGAAGTTGTCAATCAAACAAGGAGATGTATTGGTTGCAGACCTCAATAAAGAAACGAGCTTATTGCAATTTAGTTTCAAGAGTCGCATTGAAGAAGAGGAAGCCAAGGCCGAATCATAAAGCCAATCACTTAAATAAAATCCCGATAAACATATTTATCGGGATTTTTTATTGTCATTTAGTCAATGATTATTTTCCCCAACGATAACTGTTGATATGGATACCTGCTAAATCTAATACACGATCTACTACTGTGGCAGCAACCGCTTCAACAGTGGTTGGCTTGCTGTAAAATGAAGGGGTAGCCGGGCAAATAATGCCCCCTGCAAGTGTAATGGTCTCCATATTCTTAATATGGATTAAGTTATAGGGTGTTTCTCTGGCCACCAATATCAATTTTCGGCGTTCTTTCAAAATAACATCTGCAGCCCTGGTTAACAAGTCGTCACTAATGCCTGCAGCAATTCTGCCCATTGTTCCCATACTACAAGGCACAACAATCATGGTATTGTATTGTGCTGAGCCTGATGCAAATGGGGCATAAAAATCTTGCTTTTCGTAAAACTGAAAAGGGTAGGACTGATAAGCTTCATTGCCCAATTCAGTAGCCCAAACATCCTTGGCATTCTTGCTCATGACAATGCCAACAGCTTCATATTGATCAGGACATTGGGTTAATTTATCCAAAATTCCTTTTGCATAAATGGCCCCGCTGGCCCCAGTAATTGCGATGATAATTTTATTGCGCATAATACACTAACAAAACTAAGCAGGAAAGGTTAAAAAAATACCCTCCGGTTGGGGAGGGTATTTGAATATGATTCAATCAAATTATTTGTACATGATTTCGTAGTATTCATGTGCCATACGATTACTATCGAATTGAAAGCGCACATCGCGCATCCCATTTTTCATGATTTGTCTCCAAGTATCATGGTCTTCGTAGTACAAAGGAATGATTTGCTGTTCCAAAATTTCATAGGCTTTGTTCAAGTCGTACTCATCTTGGTCATGCGTGGTCATATTGGCATAGTCTGCTTTAGGCACTACAAAGCCATTATTACCATGATTTACAAACTCAGGTATCCAACCATCATCGGTAGAAAAGTTGACTGCGCCGTTCATGGCAGCTGTCATACCACTGGTTCCAGAAGCTTCTCTAGGGACACGTGGATTGTTTAACCAAATATCAGAAGCCTGCTTTAATCGCTTACTTAAAGCCAATTCATAACCAATAACAACCGCAACATTTTTATAGTTCTTACTCAAATGCACCAGATTGTTGAATTGTGAAATTGCTGGGTAATCAACAGGATAAGGTTTACCAGCCCAAATGACTTGAACTGGATGCTTGGTATTGTTCAGCATTTTTTCGAATCTGGCCATATCATAGGTCAGCATATCTGCACGCTTGTAGCCTGCAAAACGTCTTGCCCATACAATGGTCAAAACATTGGGATCAAACACTTTACCAGTTTGATCGGCTACAATTTCAAAAGCACGTTTCTTTAAGAATTTTTTTCGATCGTCATACACTTCATCATTGCCTTCTTCCATGGCGCGATACATTTGTTTATCAGCCCAATAACGCCAGTTTTGCGCATTGGTAATAGACGTGATCGGACAAATGCCTTCGTAATTCTTCCACATTTCACGGCTCACTTCACCATGTAATGCAGATACTCCATTGGCTTTTCTAGCGAATCTTAATGCAGCCAATGAGTGATTGAATTGATCGTCTTGAATGCCCGTT
>JAIXYL010000147.1 GCA_027490265.1 Sediminibacterium sp. | reverse complement strand
TTTGACGCCATACAAATGATTCAGGGTGTGCCTGCTGGACCAAATCTTACGGTTTCTACAACTTATGAAGATCGTGCGCGAGTATCCTATTTCTCTAGAGCCAGTTACGATTATAAAGGCAGATACGGGCTTGATCTTAGTTTCAGAAGAGATGCGTCTTCAAGATATGCCCCAAGCAGCAGATGGGGTACTTTCCCAGCAGTCTCTGCACGTTGGAACATCTCCGATGAAGCATTTTTTAAGCCGCTCAGAAATGTAATCTCATTTGCCAAATTGCGTTTCAGTTATGGTATTACAGGACGTGATCCGGGTAGTTACTATGCACAGTATCGTCAGTTGACCACGAATATGAACTATCCTGGTTCATCCTTAGGTGCTGGTACTGCAGGAAATATCATTACTTATGGAGGCATTACTGCTGTAGCTCCAGCCTATACAGCTGCAGCACCTGCTGCTAATATTTCATGGGAACAATCACCACAAAGCAATTTAGGTCTCGACATGAATTTGTTTAAAGATCGAGTTAGTATAAGTGTTGATCTATACAATAAAGCTAGTCAGTCTTTAATCTTTAATATTCCAGTACCGATCACAACTGGTTACACAACTGCCACCAATAACTTTGTAGACATTGTCAATAGAGGGTTAGAAATTACCATCAATACCAATAACTTATCTGAGCGCAGCAAATTCAAATGGCAAACCAATTTGAACGTGGCTTTCAATGATAATTTTGTGACCAGACTGCCTGATGGTAATAGAGACTTTACTTATGGTCCAGTATTCTTATCTAGATTACTCACCATTGGTCAACCACTGTACGGTTTTAGGGTATTTAGAATTAATGGTGTTTACCCAACAACAGGGGATGTTCCAGTAGATCCTTTAACTGGACTTAGAACCAGAATTTATGGCGGTGCCCAATTCGTTGGTGGAGACAATGCCAAAGCCGATATCAATGGCGATTACAATGTTGACAACAACGATATGATTGTTATGGGTGACCCTAATACAAAAATTTATGGTGGCTTCACCAACACCTTTACTTATAAAGGTTTCTCTTTACAATTATTAACCACTTTTGCATTGGGCAGAAGCGTATGGAATGGCTACTTATCTGATAAACTGGCTTCCGCTAGTAATAACCCTCCTGTATTTTTCGGAACCAGATCAGGCCCTGCTGCTGATTTCAATGGCTTGAATTTGTGGACCCGTCCAGGCGATCAAGTAGGATTGGGCAGCTTATTCAGCACAAACGATCAGTGGACCATCCGTTCTTCAATGTTTGTTGAAGATGCCAGCTTCTTTAGAATCAGAACAGCCAATTTATCATACAGTTTCCCTGTTAATGAAAAAATGAAAAAATTAGGCATTCGCATGATTCGTGTATTTGGTGTTGCCGACAACATTGCAGTATTCCATGGCACAACTTTACCTGATCCTGAAAACATTGGTATTGATGGATTTACCACTGCCAATGGTTATCCAGTACCCAAAAAGTTCACGCTTGGTTTAGACATTCAGTTTTAAAAGAAAAAAATTTGATTATGAAATCTAATTATCAATTTAAATATGCTTTAGGCCTTTTGACTGTACTGGTCTTTGCGGTCTCCTGTAAAAAAAGTTTCACCGAAAGGGTTCCGATTAATGCCCCTACTGATGCCAATTTCTGGAAAAACGAAAGCGAAGCCACTAGTGCTGTTGCTGGATCCTATGCACAGCTAAGAATTGCGATGAACGAAATGGGTATGGCGCATTTCTATTATGGCGACACACAAACCGATCAATTTGCCGTTAGAACAAATGGTGAAGATTATCCAGCCATCACTCAAATGAACTGGCAAACATTTATTGCCCCTTCAGAAACTTTTCGTGGATTAATCAGATTAAGACGCTGGGATAATTTCTACAGAGCCATCGATCAAATGAACAGATGTATTAAGTTCATTGAACCCATTCCTCTGTCTAATTTCACTTCTGCCAATCGTCAGGCTGCCAAAGACCAATTAATTGGTGAGAACTATTTCCTAAGAGCCTTTACCTATTTCTACATGTCTAGAATTTGGGGTGATGTGCCATTGGTGATTGAAAGTGTTGCAGATGCTGCAAATGCTGTAAACATTGCGCGTACACCACAAACTCGGGTGCTTGATCAGTGTATTAAAGATTTGGAAGAAGCCATCAAATTGATGCCTTATGTTGCTGGAGCAACCGCTACTAGACCTATCAGAGCGAACAGGGGTACATGTTATGCATTGTTGGCCCATATTTATGCATGGAGAGGCGAATATGATAAAGTAGCACCAGCTGCGGATTCAGTTATATTAAGAGGTGGTTATACACATGTTACAAGAGCCAATAGAGCAGCTTACATCGGCATGTTTAGAGGTAATTCAAGCGAAGGCATTTTTGAAATTGCACAAAATGCGAACAATGAAGGTGCAGCTATTCAAATTGGCGATGGTGCTATTGTGAATAATATTTCTGGCAGAACATTGAAAGCACCATATCTATTGACCAACTTAGGCAATACCTTCTTTCCATTAGATGCAGGCAACTTGAACAGTTTGTTCCCGAACAATGCAGACAGTGTAGACTTGAGAAGAAGAAATGGTTTTGATTTTTGGGGAACAACCGATCCTATTTGTATCAAGTATTCTAATGTAATATACACTGGCCCTAACAATACGTC
>JAIXYL010000018.1 GCA_027490265.1 Sediminibacterium sp. | reverse complement strand
GCCAATAGTTCTATTGTGCTGTCGAAACTAACAGGATTCTGGCATGAGATTCCCGTACAAACATCCAATATTCAAATTCAGAACCTAACGTATCCACACTTAAAGGGCGGATTTAAAACAAAATTCAATTTAGCCCAACTTAACCCACCGTTGAATACAGACAATATATTGATTAAAAATGGGCAAGGAAAAATTGATATAAGCTTTGATGGTCCACTCACTAATATGTCGGAAACCAATACAAAGATCAGGGCTAGTTTACAAATCAGCAATGCTGAATTATTTATTAAACCCATTCAAAAAAACATCATCAATACACACGCAGATATTCAAGTATTCAATAACACCATTGAGATAAAAAAATTAACTGCACAAACAAAAGAAGGCAGTCAACTTAATATCACAGGTATTTCTACACATTCATTAGCTGCCATTCCTAATACACCGGGAAAAGCCAATATTGTTTTGAATATCAATAGTCCCTATTTAGATTTAAATAATTTTAGCGCGTCTTTACAAGGGCAAAAAGCGGTTAAGAAAAAAACCAATAAAAATACGTTTAGCAAAATTGATCATATTCTAGAAAATGAAACAATACATATTAATCTAAATGCGAATCGCATTAAATGGCAAAAATTAGTGGCGACCAATTTAACATCGGCCATTGACTTAAATACTGGTAATTGGCAGTTAAATAATTTAAGCATGAATGTTGGAAGAGGCACTATTCAGCTTTCCACTCAGATGATGGGCAATCAAAACAAAAAAACCATTACTGCAAAATATCAAGTAACAAAAGTTAGAGCGGAAGATTTGTTATATGGTTTGAATAGTTTTGGCCTCAAAGGTTTATCCCATCAAAATATTCGAGGTGAATTAAATATCAGCGGCCAACTCAGCAGTCCGTTGAATCAGTTTGGAGGGATTACACCTAATCAAATTAATGCGCGACTCAGTTTCCAACTTAATCAAGGTGCTTTATTAAATTATGAGCCACTGGTTAAATTACAACAGAAAGTTTTTAAAAGACGTCATCTTGATTCGCTTCAATTTGCCACCATTCAAAATGAGCTAACCATACAAAAGGGAAATATTCATATTCCAAGAATGGAAATTGCCACTTCCGCACTAAACGTTTTTGTAGGCGGTGATTATGGATTAAATGGATCGACCAATCTACATATTCAAGTGCCGCTAAATAATATAACACAGCGCGATCAGTCTAAGAAAATGAAAACCGCCTCTAACAAAGACAAGGGGGGTACCAGTGTTTTCTTAAAAGCAGTATCGGACGCATCTGGGCAAGTAAAATTGACTTTAGATGGCAAAGGTGGACAATACAAACGTGAACAAATAGCCCAGTAAGCCATTCACCCACTCATCATATTAATAAAATCGGCTTTTTTAAAAGACGAACAATTGTAGTAGCTTTAGAATCCTTCTAAACAAACCTTATTTATGAGAAAAATCAAGTTGCTGTTTTCTTGTTTGGCACTCTCAACCATGTTGTATGCCCAAGAAACCTTTCCAGTAAACGGTATAGCAGACAAAAGAGATGGCTGTTATGCGTTTACCAATGCCACCATTGTAAAAGATGCCCAAAATACCATTCAGAATGGCATCATGGTCATTCGAGATGGTAAAATTATTGCAGTTGGTGCTGGTGTTACCGTACCGAAAGACGCATTGGTGATAGACTGTAAAGACAAGTATATCTATCCTTCTTTTATTGATATTTATACCGACTATGGTATGCCACAAGTACAAAGGCCTGCTGGCGGTGGCGGATTTGGTGGTCCTGCACAATTAACAAGCAGTCAAAAAGGAGCTTATGGTTGGAATCAAGCTTTAAAAGCAGATATCAATGCCTATAAAATATTCAGTGTTGACGACGCTAAAGCCAAACCAATGCGTGAAGCAGGATTTGGCGCAGTATTAACCCATCAACGCGATGGAATTGTTAGAGGCACTGGTGCGGTTGTAACCCTTGGCACAGAACCAGAAAATTTTGTGATTGTAAAAGATAAAGCTGCTGCACTTTATTCATTTAATAAAGGAACATCGTCTCAAAGTTATCCTTCCTCATTAATGGGCTCCATCGCTTTATTGCGTCAAACCTATAATGATGCTGCATGGTATAAGAATAATCCTGAAGCTGCAAAAAAAGAAGGCTTTAATATTACTTTACAATATTTCAACAATAACCAGTCCTTACCACAAATTTTTGATGTACAAGACCGTGGTGTTGATTTGTGGAATATGATGCGTGCTGACAGAATTGGAGATGAATTTGGTGTTCAGTATATTTTAAAATCCACAGGAAAAGAATACCAAAGAATTAAAGAAGTAGCCGCTACAAAAGCACCTTTAATTGTAACGCTAAACTTTCCTCAAGCACAAGATGTTGAAGACCCCAATGATGCAAGATTGGTGTCTCTGGCTGATATGAAAAACTGGGAATTAGGACCAAGCAATCCTGCAGCCATTGAAAAAGCGGGCATTCCGTTTTGTTTAACCACTGCAGATTTAAGAGATCCTAAATCTTTCCTTGCAAATCTTAGAAAAGCCATGGAATATGGCTTATCTGAAAAAGCTGCCATGGAAGCTTTGACTAAAAACCCCGCAACTTGGTTGGGCGTTTATGATAAAGTGGGTAGTTTAGACGAAGGCAAATTGGCCAATTTTGTGATCACGACTGCTCCGGTGTTTACTGAAAAAGCGGTGATTTTACAAAACTGGGTAAATGGCAATAAATATGCCGTTAAAGAAGATGCTTGGAAGAGCATCAACGGCAATTATACTTTAACCGTTCAGTCAGAAGCGGGTCCTCAAACATTTACTTTAGATGTAAAATCGAATAGCAGTGCAACATTAGTTGGAAAAGATACACTCTCTGCCAGATTTAGTTATGATGGCAAAACAGTTAAGTTAAGTTTTGCACCAATGCAACGTCGCATGGGTGGCGGTGGTGGAAGACCTGGCATGGGAGCTGGTGGAAACGCACCTGTCAATCTTCCTGCGAATGCAACCAAATTAACTGGATTCAGCAATGGTAAAAGTTGGAATGGCACTGGCGTAGATTCATTAGGCAACGCGGTTACTTGGTCTGCGGAAGAAGTAAGTTTAACAACTGCAAAAGCAGAAGAGGCTAAACCAAAAACGGCTCCAAAAATGGGTAAGTCGTTTTATCCATTCACAGCATTTGGCAACGACGAAGAAAATATACCAAAACAAGAAACCATTTTGTTTAAAAATGCCACTGTTTGGACCAGTGAGAAAGCTGGCAAATTAGAAGGTGCCGATGTATTGGTTAAGAATGGTAAGATTGCCAAAGTGGGCAAAGGGTTGAGCGATGCTGCTGCTAAAGTAATTGACGCTACAGGCAAACACCTGACTGCGGGCATTATTGATGAGCACTCACATATTGCCTCAGCCTCTACCAATGAGGGCGGTCAGTCGGTTACTTCAGAAGTTAGAATGCAAGACAACCTTGATCCCGACGATATCAATATTTACAGACAATTAAGTGGTGGTGTCACCAGTTCACATATTTTACACGGATCGGCTAATACGATTGGCGGTCAAACACAATTAATCAAATTGCGTTGGGGAACAGACGACAAAGGATTGGTATTTGAAGGAGCTGATCCATTTATCAAATTTGCATTAGGTGAAAACGTGAAGCGCTCTTCATCAACTCAAGGTAATACACGTTTTCCTGATACAAGAATGGGAGTAGAACAAGTGTTATCGGATGCGTTTAATAGAGCAAAAATCTATGAAGCGGCTAAAAAAGAACACGAAGCCAATAACAAGAAAAAAGGAGCAACCCCAACCACATTTAGAAAAGACCTTGAATTAGAGGCTTTGGTTGAAATCATGAACAGCAAGCGTTTCATTACTTGTCATAGTTATGTAGCTAGTGAAATTGTAGTGGCGATGCGCGTTGCAGAGAAATATGGTTTTAAGGTGAACACATTCACCCATATTCTAGAGGGCTATAAAGTAGCTGACAAAATGAAAGCACATGGCGCCAATGCGTCTACCTTCTCAGACTGGTGGGCTTATAAGAATGAAGTACAAGACGCCATACCTTATAATGCAGCAATCATGCACAATGTAGGATTAAACGTTGCGATTAATTCTGACGATGCTGAAATGGCACGTCGTTTAAATCAAGAAGCAGCGAAGAGTGTTAAATATGGTGGCATGAGTGAGATTGATGCACTGAATATGGTGACCATTAATCCAGCAAAAATGTTACACGTTGATAGCAAAGTGGGCAGCATTAAAGAAGGCAAAGACGCTGATTTGGTATTATGGTCTGCACATCCTTTGAGTATTTATGCTAAGTCTTTGTATACGGTTGTTGATGGTACCATTTACTTTGATAGAGCAAAGGATGAAGCGATGAGAAAAGAAGTAAAAGCAGAAAGAACCAGATTGATTAGTAAAATGGTTGGAGAAAAAAGAGGTGGTGCAGCTGTTGCGCCATTTACACCAAGCTTTAAATATATCCATACTTGTTTAGACCATGGTCATAAGTTGGGTTTACTTGAAATTGAAGCAGGTGAAGAAGAAGGCATTGAACTTAATCACAACCACTAAAAAAATTATCATGAAAAAAATCATATTCTCGCTTAGTACAATAGTTTGCTTGGGTATTTTAAATGCGCAAGAAACCGTTTATCCAGCCAAAGCACAGAAGGGCGTGGCGTTCATAAAAAATGGCACTGTTCATGTGGGCAATGGTACCGTTATAGAAAACGCCACCATTAAAATCAATAATGGAAAAATTGAAGAAGTGGGTACCAATATTTCAGTCCCAGCAAATGGTGCACAGGTATACGATGCTTCTGGCAAACATGTATATCCTGGTTTAATTTTACCTGCATCCAATTTGGGGCTTCAAGAAATTTCTGGCGTTAGAGCAACCACCGATTTCAATGAAATTGGAGACATGAACCCAAGTATTCGTTCTATTGCCGCCTATAATGCCGATTCAAAGATTACCAACACGTTAAGATCAAATGGTATTTTGTTAGCACATACTGCACCAGTTGGGTCATTATTAGCGGGTCAGTCTAGCGTGGTACAATTAGATGCTTGGCATTGGGAAGATGCGGCATACAATATGGACAATGGTATGCATGTATACTTACCAAGTTTAATTGGCAGACCTGGTGGCAGATTGGGGGCTTTGTTTGCACAATTCATGCCTCAAGCACCTTCTGATCCATTGAAAGCTGCTTTGGATAGAATAGAAATTGTTAAGGATTATTTTAGAGAAGCTAAAGTGTACATTGACAATACACCAAAAGAAGTGAACTTAAAATTAGAAGCAGCAAGGGCGTTGTTTCAGAAAAAACAAAAGTTGTTTCTGCATGGTAACCAAGTTAAACAAATGTTGTTGGCCATTGATTTCGTGAAAGAATTTGGTTTTGATGTGGTGATTATTGGGGGATCTGAAAGCTGGCAAATTGCGCCATTGTTAAAGCAACACAATATCAGTGTGGTTTTAACACAAATGCACAATTTACCTACTTTAGATGATGACGATATTGATATGCCCTATAAAGCTCCAGCGGTATTACAGAAAGCGGGGGTATTATTTTGCATCAACGACGACGATCCTCAAAACAGAGGTAGAAATCTGGCTTTCAATGCTGGAACAGCGGCCGCTTATGGTTTATCTAAAGAAGAAGCATTGTCTGCCATTACATTAAATGCAGCTAAAATTTTGGGAGCAGATCAAATGACTGGTTCAATTGAAAAAGGAAAAGATGCCAATATCATCATCAGTGCTGGTGATATATTAGACATGCATACCAGCATTGTTGAACACGCATTTATTCAAGGCCGTAAGATTACATTAGACGACAAACACAAACAATTGTATGAGCGTTATAAATACAAATACGCCATCAAGTAAACAACTGGTCTTGACCAAAATATACCGTTAACCAAAGTCCCGACTGCAATATGTAGTCGGGCTTTTTGTTGAAAGGGGTATCCGCCTATTTACTACCTTAGCTGTATGGAGAAAAAACTCTTTTTGTTAGACGCCTTGGCTTTAATTTATAGAGCGTACTACGCATTAATCAGAAATCCCAGAATAACTTCTAAGGGCATTAATACGAATGCGCAATTTGGATTTACCTCTACCTTATTTGATTTAATTAATAAAGAAAAGCCAACACATTTGGCCGTATGTTTTGATACACATGCGCCTACAGAAAGACATACAGATTTCACCGATTACAAAGCCAATCGCCAAGAAGCACCTGAAGACTTATTGGCGTCTATTCCTGATATACAAAGAATCATCAAGGGCTTTAATATTCCGGTAGTAGAATTAGATGGCTATGAAGCAGATGATATCATTGGCACACTTGCCTGGCAGGCAGCCGATGCAGGTTATAAAGTTTATATGGTTACACCAGATAAAGATTATGGTCAATTGCTCGTGAAACCACATGTCTATATCTATAAGCCGCCATCATATGGCAATGCAGAAGAAATTGTGGACGCTGAAAAAATCTGTGCTAAATGGGATATAGCTAGAGTAGAACAAGTCATTGATATGTTGGGCTTAATGGGTGATGCGGTTGATAATATTCCGGGCATACCCGGTGTAGGAGAAAAGACCGCAGCCAAACTTTTGAAAGAATACGATACGCTGGAGGGCGTATTAGAAAACGCGGACAAAATAAAAGGTGCGCTTGGAGAGAAAGTGAGAGCTGGAAAAGAATCTGCCATCATCAGCAAGAAATTGGCAACCATTATCACCAATGTTCCGGTTGAATTTCATGAAGAACAATATCGCCTAAAGGATTGGAACCGCGACGAATTAAACAGCGCTTTTACTGAATTAGAGTTTAAAACTTTAGGCAAACGCATATTGGGCGAAACCTTCAATGCATTTCAGGCAGCACCTGTTGGTGTACAAACCGATTTGTTTGGAAATGCAGTTGAAACAACTACAACCAAAACCACCGACATAGTAGATGCTGTTGATCATGAGCAGAGTTATGGTTTAGTGGCCGACAAGAACATTGAAAACACAGACCACCAGTACGAATTAATCAATACAGATGAATCAATCATTGCTTTGGTTAATCTGTTGATGCAACAAACAGAAATTTGTTTTGATACAGAAACAACCGGTACCGACGCCAATAATGTAGACATTGTTGGTATGAGTTTTTCTTTTGAAAAAAACAAGGGCTATTATATTCCGTTTAGTCCCAAACAAACCGAGGTTGCCGAAAGACTCAATTTGGTTAAACCACTATTTGCAGATCCTACCAAAATCTGGGTTGGACAAAATATCAAATACGATTTATTGGTCCTTAAATGGTATGGCATTGAACCCAAGGGACAGTTATTTGATACCATGTTGGCACATTATGTGATTGAGCCAGAAGGCAGACGCAGTATGGATTTGCTAAGTGCCCAGTATCTTGGTTATGCACCTGTTTCCATAGAAACACTCATTGGAAAAAAGGGGAAAAACCAGGGTAGCATGCGAGACGTGGAGATAGAAAAAATTAAAGAATACGCTGCGGAAGATGCGGATATTACTTTGCAATTGAAACAATGCTTTGTTCCATTATTGAAAGAAAAAGCGGTTGAAAAAGTATTCTATGAAGTAGAAAATCCGCTGGTGCAAGTATTAGCGGATATGGAATTTGAAGGCGTAAAAATTGATGAAGGGTTCTTACACGAATACAGCAGAACACTAGAAGTGGAAGCCAAAAAATGTGAAGAAAGCGTATATGCACAAGCGGGCGTTCGATTCAACTTGGCGTCTCCCAAACAATTAGGCGAAGTATTATTCGATAAACTTCAACTAGACCCCAAAGCCAAGAAAACCAAAACTGGGCAATACGCTACAGGTGAAGATGTATTGTTGAAACTGGCCAATCAGCATAAAATTGTAGACGATATTTTGGGCTTTAGAGAATTAACCAAACTAAAGTCAACCTATGTTGATGCATTACCGGAAATGATCAATCGTAAGACTGGCCGTGTGCATACTTCTTATGCTCAAGCGGTTGCGGTCACCGGCAGACTCAGCAGCAATAATCCAAATCTTCAAAATATTCCCATTCGAACAGAGCGAGGCAGAGAAATTAGAAAAGCATTTATCCCAAGAGAACCCGGCAGAATTTTATTAAGTGCCGATTACTCTCAAATAGAATTAAGAATTGTTGCAGCCATCAGTGGAGATCCCAATATGTGCGCAGCATTTAAAGACAGAAAAGACATTCATACTGCAACAGCAGCCAAAGTATATGGTGTAGATGAATCGGCAGTCACCAAAGAAATGCGTTACAAAGCAAAGAGCGTAAACTTTGGCATTATATATGGTCAAGGGGCTTTTGGATTGGCTGAGAATTTAGGCGTGAGTAGAGCAGAAGCCAAAGAGATCATTGAGAATTACAAAAAAGAGTTCCCCTATATACAACAGTATATGGACGACCAAATCAAATTAGCAAAGGAACGAGATTATGTAGAAACCCTCATGGGCAGAAAGCGTTGGCTGAAAGATATACACAGTGCTAATTTTACGGTTAGGGGATTTGCTGAAAGAAACGCAATCAATTCACCGATTCAAGGAACTGCAGCAGATATGATTAAATTGGCCATGATCAAAATTCATGCTGCTATGAAACGCACCCATTGGGAATCTAAGATGATTTTACAAGTGCACGATGAATTGGTGTTTGATGCAGTAGCATCTGAAGCCGATGCGTTACAAACGCTCATCATCGATTGCATGGTCAATGCGCTCCCCTTGCCAAACGGTGTTCCGGTTGAAGCAGAAGTGGGCAGAGGCAATAATTGGTTAGAAGCACATTAATACAAACAATATGAATTGGGAATTATTTTTTAAAGCATTAGAGAAAATTGGCTCACGCTATTTTTTGGTAGCGCTAACCGCTTTTGTAATATTTTATATTGTATTTAAACAAAAATGGTTTCATCAAAAAATTCAACAGAAATTTCCAAAAACAAAGGATTACTTAAGAGAGTTTGGCTATTCACTCACTACGATGATCATATTTAGTTTGATCATTGTGTTGCTCAATAGTCCAGCAATAGGGCCGCATACAACCAGGTACAAAGACATCAGCGACTGGGGATGGCTATATTATTTTTCAGCATTTCCTATTATGTTTTTCATGCACGACGCCTATTTCTATGGTATGCATCGTTTAATGCATCACCCCTCGGTATTTAAATACATACACTTGGTGCATCATCAATCTACCAATCCATCTCCATGGGCAGCTTATGCATTTCATCCATTGGAAGCCATTATTGAACAAGGCATCGTAGTCATTTTTTATTTTACCATTCCCATACATATTACACACTTGGCCATCTTCTTTTTGTTTTCAATCATATACAATGTGTATGGACATTTGGGTTATGAATTATATCCAAAGGGATTTAATAAAACAATCATAGGTAGGTGGATCAACACTTCCGTTAACCACAACCAACACCATCAATATTTTAAGGGTAATTATGGATTGTACACCCTGATCTGGGACCGTATTTTTGGAACGGTTAGACCAGACTATGACCAACAATTTGAATCGGTCACCAATAGAAAATAATAGGACTTATTTTTTCTTGAATAAAGGCACGGTACTGCAAGGTTCACCATACATAATACTCTTAGCATAAGGTCGTAAAATGCTGGTAATTTTTACATAAGCTGAAGCTGGAACCGGATCTTCTCCGCAACCTTTTACCACTACACGTTGATCTGTATAATCTCCAGGGTTAATGGTGTCCAAAGCTTTTAGTAGCAATTGTTCCTTCACATATGCTTCGGTTCCAAAATGAACCGATTCTGCAACAGGGGTTAAATATACAGCCACCAACATATTGGCCCACATGGGAATGATGGCGTCTGCACTACAGGTAATGGCTACGTGTTTGCCAGCAAATTGTTGCCAATCAATGGTTAATAAAGCCGCTCTAAAATCCTTTTCTTTTAAAATCAAACCCATGAACAAATAATCTTTCAAATCAAAGACCATGATGGATTCTTTAGAAAAATAGGTTTCTAAATCAAGACTGATAATCCCGCTTTCGGCAACTTTGTTTACAATTGGTTCCATAATAAAGTATAAAATTAGCCAATAGTTGGTGAACCCCTTTACGATAGTCGCAAAAAAAACCCACTTACTAATAAGTGGGCTTTGTACTATTTTGTTCAGTAAGACTAATAAAAACTAAATCGATAGTCTTTTACGGTTGCTGTTTTTCTTAAGGCCTCAACACTTCTATATGTAGCCATTTTTCTATTCTGAATCAGCGCTTGTTTCACACTTTCTGGTGAAGCATCGCTTGCTTTTGCTGCAATGGTTTCTCCTTTGATGGCAAATACGCCAGAATTACCAGCAATTAACGCAGATACTTTTCCTTGAACGGCTTTATTAAATGCGGCACCAACCATTTTAGGTTCATTACCAACACCTGTTACAAAACCAGAACCAAAGCTTAAACTATCAGCTCTTAAAATAGGGGAACTGGTTGATTTAGAAATCTCTTCTAAACTATTGCCCTTCATTTTAGTATCGATAATAATTTTAGCTTTCTTTTCATTTCTAATTAATCCTTCAACCAATGGTCTTGCTTCATTGGTACCCATTACACCCGCTTTATTAATATTGGTAATGGTGGCAACAATAATTTGATCACCAACTTCTGTAGGATCTGAAACGGCTCCTTCTTTGTTTTCATAGATCCATCTTACCAATGAACGGGTATTGGCCATTGTACCAACCGTGAAGTCATTTTGTTTGATGTCGGTAGCTGTTAATACAGGCTTTGCCAATTTTGCAGCGCCTTCGTTAAATCCTTTCAAGTCTTTTGAAGCAGCAGCAAATGTTGCAGCAGCAGTATTCGCTTCACTCATGGTTTCATTACTGCTTAAAATTGGTTTGGCTAAATACGCTATTTTATAAGCAGCTGAACGATTCTTTTGACCCAAGATTTCAATATAGTGATAGCCAAAGTCTGTTTTCACAACACCCTTTGTTCCAACCGGATTGTCAAATGCAAAATCGTTGAATGGAATCACCATTTGGCCTTGTGGAAAATAATCATATACACCACCTTTCTCTTTACTACCACCATCATCAGAATATTTAGCAACCAATGCATTAAAATCCGCACCATTTTTTACAGCAGTTTGAATACTGTCCGCTAATTTTTTTCCTGTAGAATCGTCTCTAATTGGTTGACCGGTTTGAGGATTGCTCGTACCAATTAAAATATGTCTTACTGTTACACTATCAGGCCATTGTTTAACACCTACCAATTTGGCAATTACATAATTATTGCCATCAATATAAGGTCCGAACATACCACCAACAGGTAGTTTCAAAATAGAATCTTTATTGGCAACTTGAATTTTTGAACCACCGAAATAACTATTATAATAAGGTAATTCAGTACCAACTTTACCTAAGTAAGCTGCAGCATCTGTTGAAGCACCAAATTCAGCTTTCAAACTGTTGATTTGTTCTAGGGTTGCAGCAGAATCTGTTGATGAAGGTGCTGCACTAAAACTGATATAGGCAATTGATCTGGTTTCATCATCTTTCTTGTATTCCTTCGCGTGCTTTTTAACATAACTATTGATATCAGCATCAGACACTTTAACAGTTGAATCTGCAATAGCTACATATGGATAATAAACATAAGAAGCAGAAGCGATGGCATTGTTATCTGCTTGTTGTTTCTCTACCATCCATTTTGGAACATAAACAGATTGAATTAATAAATTCTGGTACTTATTGCGCAAGCTGTTTTGAATAGTTGGCTCAATATAACCACTGTTAATCATTTTGATTTGTTCAGCATTCTTGCTTTTCTTGATTTGTGCAAATGCTTTTTTAGCATCGTCTACTCTGAACTCACCAGTTTTAGGATCAGTAAATTCTTGACGCAAAGGAGAATTGTCTCCAAAAAGGATATCGTTTAATTCTTTCCCAGAAACCGTTAATCCTAATTTGTCAAATTCTTGGTTTAAGACAATATTGTCTACTTCCATATTAAACACATTACCGATTAACTGATCACGGGTGGCACCTTGGCCAGCGTACATAGCTTCTTGTTGCTTTAATCGTTCTTCAAATTCACCTCTTTCAATGGTCGTTCCATTTACTTTAGCAATCACAGAACTATTTGAAAAAGCAGAACCACCTCTACCAGCACCATCTTGTAAAATAAAGGCAATCAATGCTACAGCAATGATGACAAAAATAATCCAGGTGCCACGATCACGAATTGTTTGAATAACAGACATAATAATTAATTAATATATTATTTAACCCGCTTATTATTCGGGGAGGCAAAAATAAGGGAAAAACAGGTAGAATAAGTTGTGGAAAAATATGCACATTATCCTGTGTAAAAACCCATTTTTTGGTGGAGAAATCGGGTATTGGCACAAATAATTGGGGATATAATTAGCATAACTCAGTCAATTTTATCCAAAATAAGTGGGTCCCTATCAAATTCACCTCAAGTTATGCTTGTTAATTAACAGTGTATGAAACGTGAATTATGAAATTTACCATTTGTGAATTGGCTTATACAGTACTGTGCATATTCAACGCAAATTCAGTTAAAATAGACTCAAACAGTGTTAATTAATTCGTGAATAATGGTGGATAAACCAAGTAAGGTTAACTTTGCATGATGTGGGTAACTAAGTTATCCCGATATACACACGCATAATAGTAGTAGTTGATTTTATATAAATAATTATTAAATATTATTACTTTGGATATTCACATTGCAAAATCGAATTTGGTCAAACACGGTTTTTTAGATTTGGAAATTGATCCTGAATTGGATCTCTTTGCAGAGATAGAAAAATTAAAAAAAGAAAAAAATGCCGTTCTACTTGCCCACTACTACCAGGAAACAGATATTCAAGATGTGGCAGATTATATTGGAGATAGTTTGGGTCTTGCACAACAAGCCAAGCAAACTACAGCGGATACCATTGTTTTTGCCGGCGTGCATTTCATGGCAGAAACAGCTAAGATTTTAAATCCTTCTAAGAAAGTATTACTGCCCGATTTAAAGGCTGGTTGTTCTTTAGCCGACAGTGCACCTACAGCTTTGTTTAAAGCATTCAAAGAAAAACATCCAGACCATTTAGTAGTATCTTATATCAATTGTACGGCAGACATAAAAGCCTTGAGTGATATCATCTGTACTAGTGGAAACGCAGAAAAGATTATTGAAAGTATTCCTTTAGATCAACCCATTTTATTTGCTCCAGATAAAAATTTAGGTGCCTATTTAAGTAAAAAAACTGGCAGAGACATGTTGCTCTGGAATGGCGCTTGTATGGTTCATGAAATCTTTAGTCTTGAAAAAATCGTGAAGTTAAAAATCAGACATCCTGAAGCAAAACTGATTGCACATCCAGAATGTGAAGAAGCTATTTTGAATATTGCCGACTACATTGGTAGTACTACACAATTATTAAAATATGCCAATTCAGATTCTACACAATCTTATATTGTTGCTACAGAAACGGGCATTTTGCATCAAATGCAAATCAATAATCCAACCAAAACATTTATTCCTGCACCCCCAAATAATAATTGTGCTTGCAATGATTGCCCATACATGAAATTAAATACGCTTGAAAAAATTTATCTCTGCATGAAGTATGAATTGCCTGAAATTACCATGGATGAAACACTGAGGCTTCAAGCGCTTAAACCAATGGAACGCATGATGGATATTAGTAAAGCAGCCGGTTTAATTGGTGGATAAGCTTTAATAATTGTTTATTAACAAAGCTTTCGCTTTTTAAATTAAACGAATACTCATAATTGGTATCTAAGCCCGAAATGCCATTTATGAGAATGTATTCAGTTGTATTTACCATGTTGATCCTGGTTGTTATTGCCTGTAATAAAACCGATCAAATCATCACAACACCAACCACAACAGGTAATACAAGTATCGTAAATTCAGCGCTGCTTAATTTACCCGCAGTGCCTTTTGATTATGTCAATCTTAATTTACCTGCCTTCTTTTTTGTGAATGTAGGTGGTGGTGCACCCAGTTCTGTAAATGGTATTGACAATACCCCTCAAAATAACACAGTGACCAATCATGGTGCCACGCTAGGACGGGTACTGTTTTATGATAAAAATCTCAGCGTCAATAATACCATCTCATGTGCCAGTTGTCACAACGCCAATTTTGGCTTTAGTGACACCGCTATATTGAGTAAAGGATTTGCAGGTGGTAAAACCGGCAGACATTCCATGACCTTGATTAATGCTAAATTTTATCAACGCGGCCGTTTCTTTTGGGATGAGCGTGCAGCTACATTAGAAGAACAAGTGTTGATGCCTTTTCAAGATCAAACAGAAATGGGTATGACCATTCCTTTATTGTTGCAACGGGTTAGAGAACAATCTTTTTATTCAACCTTAATGTCAAACGCATTTGGTGATACTGCTATTAACAGCAATAGAATTGCTTTGGCTTTGTCTCAGTTTGTTCGAAGTATTGTTAGCAGCAACAGTAAATACGATGTGGGTAGAGCCCAAGCCAATAACTTAGTGGCCAATTTTAATAATTTTACTGCAGAAGAAAACGAAGGCAAAAGATTGTTTATCACCCCGGTTCAAAATGGTGGTGCTGGTTGTTTTGGTTGTCATACCACTGAGGCTTTTGTAGCCGCCAATGTTGGTCCTAGAAACAATGGTTTAGATGCACAAACGACTACTGATAATGGTGCGGGTCAGGGTGCTTTTAAAACCAGTACACTCAGAAATATTGCGTTAACAGCGCCCTTCATGCACGATGGAAGATTCAGTACACTTGAACAAGTTGTAGAACATTATAACAGTGGTGTTAAAGCCCATCCAAATCTAGACAATGCCCTTAAAACACCCAATGGTGCACCACTCCGTTTAAACCTCACCAATGCACAGAAGGCAGCCATTGTGGCATTTATGAAAACATTGACAGACGAAACGATTGCAACAAATACAAAATGGAGTAATCCTTTTAAATAGTCAGATTTTCTTAATATGAAAACCAATTTCGCCCACTCAAAAATTATTTAGTTGCCAACAGTACAAATTTTTTAGCTTTAGCTAAAGCGACTAAATGAAATATCTGTTGTTAATAGGCCTATTAAGTAGTGCAGTTTTACAAGCACAAACTTATATGAAAGTGCATCGCAAAGCCATCATGGCCGATTCACACAATGATTTATTAACAGCAGCCATAGAAAAAAATGTATTGATTGATCAAGACCTCAAAGGCAAAACACATTCAGACTTAAATCGATTTAAAGAAGCTGGCGTAGACCTACAAATATTTAGCGTTTGGTGCGATGGCAATAAACCATCTCCCTATGCTTGGGCCAATCGAGAAATAGATACCCTTTATGCTGTTGCTGCCAGGAATCCAGATAAAATTGCCATCGTCAAAACATATGCGGCTTTAAAAAAAGCCATTAAGCAAGAAAAACTCGCCGCTATGTTTGGTGTAGAGGGTGGACATATGATTGAAGACGATCTCAATAAATTAGACCAATTGTATGATCGAGGGGTTAGATATATGACCCTTACCTGGAACAATTCTACCAGTTGGGCGAGTTCTGCCATGGATGAATCCAAAAACAACAACAAACCAAATGCATCCTTCGGTTTAAATGACTTTGGAAAAAAAGTTGTGCAACGCATGAATCAATTGGGAATGATGGTAGACCTAAGCCATGTTGGTGAAAGAACATTTTGGGATGCCATTCAAATATCTACCAAACCAGTATTGGTTTCGCATAGCAACGCGTATGCATTGTGTCCTGTATTCAGAAATTTAAAAGACGATCAAATAGATGCCATTGGTAAAAACGGCGGTGTTATTCAACTTAATTTTTATTCAGCATTTATTGACAGCACTTTTAAACAAAGAGAAAATCAGTTTCTTGAAAATAAACGCGAGGAAATAGAAGCGCTGATTGCAAAAGGTATGCAAAGAGAATATGCCCAAGCAATGGTTGTTGAAAAATACAAAGAAGCCTCTTTAGCCATCCAACCTCCGATGGAATTATTATTGGCACACTTAGATTATATCGTCAAAAGAATTGGCGTGGATCATGTTGGTATGGGATCTGATTTTGATGGCATTAGTGCGAGCCCCCGCGAATTAACAGACGTGACCAGTTATCCACTGATTACTAAAGCGTTGTTAGAAAAAGGATACAGCAAAAAAGATGTTTATAAAATAATGGGTGGAAATTTATTGCGTGTGATGAAAGCCCAACAACCTTAATCAAAGATTTGTTAACCGATTCAATATGAAAAAAATAGTCTTAGCCGCTTACTGTTTATTTACAACCACATTGTTGTTGGCACAAGCCACTCAAAAACCACCTCTACATGGTAAAAACTGGATGGCCATTACCGGAAAACCATTGGCCGCAACGGCTGGGGCGATTGTCTTTCAACAAGGGGGCAATGCCGTGGATGCGGCTTGTGCAATGCTAGCAGCCACCTGTACCATGTGGGATGTATTAAGCTGGGGCGGTGAAACACAAGCCATTATTTACAATCCTAAAACAGGCAAAGTTATTGGCATCAATGCTTTAGGGGTTGCACCAACTGGCGCTACACCAGAATTTTTTAAATCGAAGGGGTATCAGTTTCCACCAGAATATGGTCCATTGGCTGCAGTTACACCTGGTACTGTTGGAGGCTTAATCCATATGTTATCTGAGTATGGAACGATGAGTTTAAAACAAGTGTTGGCACCTTCTATGGAATTGGCAGCTGGTTATCCAATTGATGCACAAACTGCCAACAGCATTGAAAGAGGTAAAGACCGAATTAAACAATGGCCTTATAGTAAAAAAGTATTGTTACCCCATCTTGGAGAAAAACGCGAAGCACCCGTTGCAGGTGAAATTTTTGTACAAGAAGATTTACTCAACACGCTTAAAAAATTAGTAGAAGCAGAACAAACGGCATTAAAAAACAAAAAGACCCGCAAACAAGCATTGCAAGCCGCATACGATCGTTTTTATAAAGGAGATATTGCTGCTGAATTTGTAAGAGGTGCACAAGAACAAGGCGGACTGATCACCAAAGAAGACTTGGCCAATTGGAAAGTAAAAGAAGAAGCCCCAGCGATGGTGAATTATAAAGGCATTGATGTATACAAACTTACCCAATGGACACAAGGCCCTTCTATGTTACAGGCTTTGAATATTGTTGAAAATTTTGACCTTAAAAAAATGGGTTATAATTCGCCTCAATACATCAACACCATTTATCAAACGATGAGTCTTGCTTTTGCAGATCGTGATTTTTACTATGGGGATCCAGCATTTGCGCCAACCCCTCAGCCCATGAAAGGCTTATTGAGTAAGGACTATGCTAAGCAAAGGGCAGCTTTAATCAACCCAGAAAAAAACAATGCCCTAGTAACACCGGGTGATCCATATCCATTTGAGGGTCGGACCAATCCATACCTCAATCAAATCAAACAATGGAACGCTGAAATTGACAGCACGGGCAAAAGAAATTTTGTTCCAGCCCACGATAGTACGGCAACGGCGAAAGCAGATTTGGAAGCTTATATGGATCGGCTTTGGAGAGGCACAACCAGTGTAGAAGCAGCCGACAAAGATGGTTGGGTAGTGTCAATTACACCTAGCGGTGGATGGTTGCCGGCTACCATTGCGGGCAATACCGGTATTGGCATGAGTCAAAGAATGCAAAGCTTCGTGTTAGATCCATCTATTAACCCATTCAATGTGGTGGCACCAGGCAAGCGTCCTAGGGTTACTCTAACGCCCTCAATGGCATTGAAAGACGGCAAACCCTATTTGTCTTTTGCCGTGCAAGGAGGAGACACCCAAGACCAGAATTTATTGCAATTCTTTTTAAATATGGTTGAGTTTGGCATGACGGTTCAACAAGCGTCTGAAGCTGAAAACATCAACACCAACCAATTATGGCTCTCGCTTGGTGGTACGAAGATAAAAGATCGCCAACCCAGAGTGGGCGATTTATTGCTTTCTGCCAGAACACCGGAACCAACCAGAGACGCGCTAAAGAAAATGGGGTATAAATTGAGTTTTGGCCAAAGAACCAGCGGACCCATCAATGCCATTTTTATTGACAAACAACACAAAAGCCTCTGGGGCGGCTCCTCTAATAATGGGGAGGATTATGGTATTGGCTGGTAAACAGCTAAAAAATCCCCCGCAATTGTATAAATACCCTAATTGGGTGTTTGGCCAATGTTTAATTTTGGTGCAATAAATACAAAACTAAACACGTTAGTAAAAAAATACTAAAAAAATTAGTTTGTATTAATGAAAAACCATTAGTTTTACCACCTCATTAATTTGACCATCTAAAAAGACCAACATGAGTAATGCAGAAAAATTAAAAGCGCTAAAACTGACCATTGACAAAATTGACAAGGATTTTGGTAAGGGCAGTGTAATGATGATGAACGAAAAAAGCACCGCACCAATGGAAGTTGTTTCTACCGGATCATTGGGCTTAGACGCTGCATTAGGAGTGGGTGGTCTTCCTAAAGGAAGAATTGTTGAAATCTATGGACCTGAATCTTCTGGTAAAACCACGGTTGCCATTCACGTGATTGCTGAAGCACAGAAAAAAGGTGGCATGTGTGCCATCATAGATGCGGAACATGCGTTTGATAGTGCTTATGCACAAAAATTAGGGGTTGATGTAGACAATCTCTTGATTTCACAGCCCGATTATGGCGAACAAGCACTTGAAATTGCGGACAGACTTATTTTATCTGGTGCTTTGGATGTAGTAGTCATTGACTCTGTAGCCGCCTTGGTTCCAAAGGGTGAATTAGAGGGTGAAATGGGCGATAGCAAAATGGGGCTTCAAGCCAGATTAATGAGTCAGGCATTGAGAAAATTAACCGCGACCATTAACAAAACCAATACCATCTGTATTTTCATTAACCAGCTTCGTGAAAAAATCGGTGTGATGTTTGGAAATCCAGAAACGACTACCGGTGGTAATGCCTTAAAGTTCTATGCTTCTGTCCGTTTAGACATTAGAAGAATGACGCAAATTAAAGATGGAGATACCGCAATTGGTAATCGTGTAAAAGTGAAAGTGGTCAAGAATAAAGTTGCCCCACCTTTCAGAGCAGCTGAATTTGATTTAGTGTTTGGAGAGGGCATCAGTAAAGTGGGCGAAATCATTGATATGGGTGTGGAAATGGGTATTGTTCAAAAAAGTGGGTCTTGGTTTAGTTATGAGAGTAACAAACTTGGCCAAGGAAGAGAATCGGTTAAGACCTTATTGCATGATAATCCAGAATTATGTCAAGAAATTGAATCTAAGATCAGGGCTAAATTAATTGTGGTGACAGAAACACCAGCAGAAGCCACTGAAGAATAAATCGCTTTTAGATGGGTTAGTAAATCGCCCTGGTCTGAAAAGGCCGGGGCTTTTGTATTAAAATATTGCTTGTTTAGATAATATTCACCCCAATCTGGGCGTTTATCAAACACTTAGTGGCATTTTATGGCCCTAGGTGTTAATTCATTCGTGCAAATGAACGCAAAGGTACCCAGTCATTCTATCCTGAGCGGCCGTATTCTGCAATGCCTGTTTTTGATGGCTTGTACATTCGGCGGGTTTGCGCATGCACAAAAAGGGATTGGTTTCGACATCAAACCGTTTAGGAAAGAAGCCATTTTTAGAGACGATGATAAAATTGGCTACAATCTTCGATTTAAAAACAATACCAGAGAAAAAATTAGGGGCACCATTAAAGCCAAAGTGAGAAATTACAAAGGCGAAGAGGTCTTTAACCAAGAAATGGGTTTTACCATGGATGCCAAAAAAGGCTACATGAAAGATCTTTACCTTGAAAATGATCAGACCAAGCCAGGATTCTACCAATTACAATTAATGGTCTCTGCCAACAATTACGTGGATACGCTTGAATTTGGCTACGGTGTTGATCCCGAAAAGGTTTATTCTAATGTAAACAGACCCGCTGACTTCGACCAGTTTTGGGATGATGCCAGAAGAGAATTGGTGAATATTGATCCAAAATTCAGGGTTACCAGACGAGGTGATCAAAGCACCAGGGATGTGGATGTTTTCTTAGTTGAGTTTCAGTCTTTAGAATACCAAACCATCAGAGGTTGGTTATCCGTACCAAAACGTAAAGGGAAGTTTGCAGTCATTTATGAATTGCCCGGTTACTTGCAAGATATGCGGCCCGATTCTCTTAGAACCGATATGGCTGTTTTTAGAGTAAATGTTAGAGGACATGGCAATAGTAAGGATAATACCAATGCTGATTTCAACACATTTAATATAATAAACCTCAACGACCGCAATAAATACATCTATCGGGCTGTTTATATGGATGCATTGCGTGGTCTAGATTTTATTTATCGACACGACTATTTAAAACTAGACCTTAGAAAAGTAATTGTCAAAGGTGAGGGTCAAGGTGGCGTTTTGGCAACCGTTGTAGCGTCATTGGATAATCGACCACAGGGCTGCATCATTGAAAGACCCGTGTACACAGATATGCGCACTTTGTTTTTTATGGCAGGCTCACAAAAAGTAATTCCTTGGCCTGTAGCCAATTTTCAAGCATATATCAAAAATCCAAGAAACCGATTGAGTCAGGATGCCTTATATAAAAACTGGGACTTTTTTGATCCAGTCAATTTTGCGCCCAATATCAGATGCAGGGTGCTCTTTGGTCACAATCAAAAAAACACCACTTGTCCGCCACAAGCGGCCATTGCTTTATATAACCAAATTAGAATTGATAACAGAAATATATACATGAGTTTAGACGATAACGGAATGGATCATGTATACTACAGTTATGAAAGTTTTTGGATGAAAAAAATACTCTGAGGAATATAAATAAACATTGATGAAAAAATTGTTCGGTCTTATAATCGTTGCGCTTTTAGCCAATTCTGCATATGCAGGCTTTCCTATAGGAAGAGGAAAATATTTACTCGTACCGTCTTATAATTTGTATACAACAAAAGGCTATTGGGATGCCTCAGGTACCTACATTCCTTTTTCTAATGGCGGCAGATTTGCTTCTCATTATTTTGGGATCTACGGCGGCATTGGTCTTGGCGAACGCTTAGACTTTGTTGGCAACATATCATATATCATGCAGCGCAAACTTGAAACCAATCTTTCTCAATCTAATTCAAGTTTTGGAGATGCAAGTTTTGGATTATCCTATTTGCTGAACACTTTTGATTATTCTAAATTTTTAACTGTTACGGGCTCTTTGATTGTACCCTTGTATACCAATGATGCCAGCAAGCAGCCCTTTACAGGATTTCAACAAGTAGGTGGTGAAGTCAAGTTTACATTTTCTGGTTCAAACGGGGAGCGGTATTCTAATACCTATTTTGATATCAACTTAGGTGTACGCCAGTTTTTTAGCCCAGAAGGTCCAACACAAGTATTTGGAGACGCGCTATTGGGTATTCCATTAAACGAAGACAATAAACTCACTTTTCAACTGGCCAGTACTAAGTCTACAAGTACACAAACCGGATTGGTCTTAAATCCAAACAATTTATTCCTTAACCGACAGTTTAATTATTTTAGACTGACCGCAGGCTATGGTAGAAAAATCAGCCAGAATTATCAAATATTCTTCTCGGTGTTTACAGACGTTAACGGAAGGAATACTGGTAAAGGTGGTGGTGGTGCCATATCCTTAGTTGGGGAATTATAAAACAACCAATCTTTAATGACAGCAAAACAATATATACCATCGTTAACAGGTGTGAGAGGCTTGGCATCTATTTTGATTTTTTTCCATCATTTTAATCAAGAAGATTTTCCACCATTGTTGTTTAGGGTGTTAAATGAATTTCATTTTCCCTTGTCGATGTTTTTTGTTTTGAGTGGGTTTTTAATTTGTTTGCGTTATTACGACAACGTTGAAATGTCGGGCACATGGATGCGCAAATATTTAAAAAATAGAATTGCTCGGGTTTATCCTATTTATTTAATTCTAACCATTGCCGTTTTCTTATTTGCTTGGATAGCCAATGATACCAGCATTTACAACGGAAAGAACAGCCCACTTACTTTGTTCATCATGAACATTACTTTCCTTAGAGGATTTTTTGATGACATGAAATTTACGGGCATTGCACAAGGTTGGTCATTGACGGTTGAAGAATGTTTTTATTTTTCTGCTCCAATCTTTTTTCTGCTCATTAAACGCAGTAAAAGTTATTTTGTCATTGCACCTTTGGTGATCACCAGCTTTGGTGTATTGTTGGTGCTCATTTTTAGAAACGTAGATTTTTACGGTTTTTTCAACTCGTTTAAGTTTTTATTTATCTCTACATTTTTAGGAAGAACTGTTGAGTTTTTTGCAGGGATGGTATTAGCAATGATCATTAGAAAAGCAGACGACTCTGTGAGCAATGTGTCCTTATATACATGGTTGGGCATCATCGGTATTGCGTGTACCAACCTCATAATGATTAACCAACCAATCAGCAAAGAAGTGCCATTTGCACTATACCAACCAATTGGTATTTTTACCAACAACGTGTTGTTGCCAATTGCCATTGCCACATTCTTTTATGGTTTAATCAAAGAGAACTCTGTAGTGAAGTCTATTCTGGGTAGTAAAACAGGTGAACTGGTGGGCAAAAGTTCCTATATCTTATATCTGATTCATTTGGGATTCATTTCAAAATTAACATCAGACTGGTTACACAATTCTGCTGATCAATTTTATGCTTGGCTAGATAAAAACGAGTACTGGTGGTTATCAGAACACTTAAATTATACTGCATTAGTATTGTTATCTCATTTGTTCATACTCACTATCATCTCAATTATTTTATATAAGTTTATAGAAGAGCCTATCAATTTATATATCAGGAAATCAAACTTCTTAGAAAAGAAAACAGCATGATGATTTTCGATTTTAAAATACAATATCTGTCAAAAAACTTGTTCCTATTTCTTATAGGAGCAATTGTCTGTTATTATCCAAGTACTGCACAAAAAGCAAAAGGCAAAGATCCTGTAACCGTAAATATTTTGCCCTATAACAAAAAGGCAAAATTCAATCGAAAGTTTCCCGTAAAATATAAAATTCAGTTTGTCAATAATTTAAAAGACGCTCAGGAAGGCACATTGGTTTATACGGTTTATGACAACAGCAATCAAGAAGTATTAGAAAATAGACTTGATGTGCGCGTAAATGCTAAAAAAACATTGGTTTCAAATTTTGAAGTACCGATTGAAAAAGAAGGCAACTACACCATTAAGATGGCCATTGAATTGACCAACTTCAACAGCAATTTTGAAGGCGGTTTTTCATATATAGGCCCACCTAGAAAATCAAAAGATCGCAAACCAGATATTGCACAAGAACCCATTGTAAATACCCCGCCACTGAATTGGTCTAAAGACAATTTATCTGGCGAAGCTGGTAGACAAGCACTGAATGCAGATGAGGTTAAAGATGCACCAGCTAATGAGGAAGCCGCTTCTGAAGAAGAAGAGGGTGAAATGATTATTAAATTAAAACCATCCAAAAAAGATGGCGTCTTTTATACGGGGGAAAAAATTAAGTACTCCGTGTCAATCGCAAATAAATACAAGGTTCGACAAGATGGTACATTTACGGCGATTGTAGAAACAGAAATGGGTGAAGTCATTAGTACCACACAGGTTAAATTAAAGATTGCCAAAAAAGGATTAAAGAGTTTTCAAATAGAGATTCCAAAGCCCAAAAAAGAAGGGGTATATAATTTGAGAGCTGCAACCAATACATCAACTTATGATGATACGGCTCAATATGCTTTCGCTTTTGATATCGGTAAAATTAAAACACCGTATTATTTGCCACCTGATTTTGATGAATTTTGGCAAACAGCTATGAGCGATTTGGCTAAAGTAGATCCGCAGTATAAAATTGCGAGAGACGAAGAGCACAGTACCAAATACCATGATGTATATCGTGTTGAAATGAAAGGATTAGATGAGTTTCCATTCTTTGGTTATTTATCTGTTCCAAAATTAAAAGGAAAATATCCTGTCATCATTGGTTACGGCGGTTATAAAAAAGAAGTATTTCCGCTTTTGTTTGATGAGTTCATTTCATTTGCGGTTAATGTTCGCGGCATTGATAAAAAGTATTTAAAAGACTTTAATCCAGAAGATAAGGAACAAATCATGTTGAATGCTGAGGACAAAAACCTCTATGCTTACAGAGGCATTTACATGGATTGTATTAGGGCGGTTGATTTTGTTTATTCTCATGGCCATATGGGTATGGACCTGAGTAGGGTCTTGGCTTTCGGCGGAAGTCAAGGGGCCACCATGGGTTTGGTTACAGCAGCGTTGATGCCAGATAAAATTAATGCCGTAATTGCCAGTAACCCGGTGTTTGCAGATTGGAAAAACAGTTTTGCCGTAGGAAAAAACAAGCGCTCATTGGCTTTTCCTTCAGACGCAATCGTAAAATATTTGAAAGACAATCCAGAGTTTACCGAAGAACAAATGTTGGAGACGTTTAATTATTTCGATCTTCAAAATTTTATGCCTAAAGTAAAATGTCCGGTATTGTATGCGGTAGGATTACAAGATGAATTCATTGCGCCAGGTAGTGCCATTGCAGCGTATAATAAGTTACCCTTTGATGCACTGTCTAAAAGCGAACTCTTTATATTCCCAGATTTGGGTCATGAAATTCCCGTGTATCATAACTCGTTTATTGGTATTTGGTTTAATGAACGCGCAGTAAACAGAAGGAGACGTTAAGCCATGCAAAAAATCACCATACATATCATCATATTGCTGGCATTGATGCTTGGAACAAAGCATCAAGCAAAAGCGGATTATCCGATTGGAAAAAAACGTACAGCCATCACGGGTACCTATAATTATTTTTATTCCAATAAGTTTTTTGACGCATCTGGTAAATTGGTCAGCAATGCACCGGGTGATTATTTTCAGGCAACTTCATATAGCTTAAATGTAACCCATGGTTTAGGCAGAAGGGTTGATTTGTCTGTAACAGTTCCATTTGCCAAACAAACCCTGGTAAGTGGCAGCAATGCTGAATCAAAATCTGGCGTTACCGATGTGAATCTTGGTTTAGCATTTCACTTTCCTTCCATAGATTATCGAAGATATTTTACGCTAAGGGCCAGTGTTGGAATACCTGCCTATCAAAACAATCAAACCCCCTATTTGGGTTATGCATCAAAATCCATTTTATTAGGAGCCAACTATTCCTTTACCCCATACAAAGATGGTTTTGCCATTATTGAATTTGTTTATGCCAGATTTTTGGATTCTCAGGATGGACCGAATCAGTACCGAGGTGTATTAACCCTGGGTAAAATGTACAATAAGCACACATCTGTTACCGCGTCTATTTCGCATCAGGTATCGCAAAGCGTTAACACAGCATTCAATCCCAATCTACAACTGAATAAAGATTTTAATGCCGCTACCCTTAACTTAAGTGTGGGCAGAAAAATCAATCGGACAATTACCCCAACCATTCAAGCGTATTATACATTATTAGGAAGAAATGCAGGGTTGGGAATGGGCGCCAACATTTTTGTTACAGTTCGATTACCATAAAACAACAGCCATTGATATACGCAATACTTAAGCCACTCATACGTATCGCGCTGTTTTTTTTCTGTAGAAAAATCATTATTCAACGTCAATCGGTTTTGAATACCAAGGGGCCATTATTGGTAACGGCCAATCACCCGAACTCCTTTTTAGACGCCATCATCATTGGTGCATTTTTTAAGTATCCTGTTCATTTTTTAGCAAGAGGCGATGCGTTTAAGCAACCATACCATCGATTTTTATTGGGCTTATTAAATATGATTCCGATATACAGATTAAGCGAGGGCAAACAATATTTGCATTTGAATGAATATGCGTTTAAAGCATCTCAACATATTCTAAATAATAATGGCATTGTTTTAATTTTTATCGAAGGGATTTGTGTCCGTTCACATGAATTGCAGCCATTAAAGAAGGGTGCAGCCCGCATTGCACTTGATTATCAAGGCAAGCAGCCTCTGCGTGTTTTACCCTTGGGCATTGCATACAGTCATTTGGATGGATGGAGTAAATCCGTTCAGCTCATACCATCAACCCCAATGCTGGCAACTGATTTATTTGTCCATCAAGATCGTGCCAAAAATATGTTGCGGTTTAATCAAACGATACAACCGGTGTTAGAGCGATTGATTGTTCTTCCAACACAAACAGCTCATTTGAATTCAAGCACTGCAATAAAAATTTACCAAACCGTTGGTTTGATTGGATGGCTATTACATTACCCGCTTATAAAACCCATTCAAATATGGGTCAATGCAAAAACGCGCAACACAGTGTTTTACGACTCCATATTATTTGGTAGTTATTTTTTTCTTTATCCAATCTTCTGTTGTTTGTTGGCACTTGTTTTACATGCATTGCTGGGTGGCTTTATTGTTTGGATCATCCTGATTCTTTTCATACTCACCGGCAGATGCATTGTCTATTATAAAAACCCAATAGAATAATTGTTCATGCTGTGCTTAATGCCTAATTTGTAGTTATGCGTTGGATGGGAAATAGAGAAAGCAATCATGTTGAAGACCGCCGTGGAGGTGGAAGTGGTTTAATTGCTGGAGGAGGCATTGGCACCATTGTTATTGGATTACTCTATTTGTTATTGGGCGGCGACCCTGCTGTGGTAGTGAACCAGGTCATACAAAACCAAACCCAATCATCAACGGCCCCGCCTGATGCAGAATCTGAGAAATTGGCTTCATTTAGTAAAGTGGTTTTAGGCTTAACAGAAGACGTTTGGGATTCTATATATCAATCAAAAGACGACCAATATCTTCCTCCTACGCTTGTATTGTTTACGCAACAAACCCAGTCGGGATGCGGCTTTGCAAGTGCAGCAACAGGTCCATTTTATTGTCCTGGCGATCAAAAAGTATATATTGATCTGTCATTTTTTGAAGACCTCACCAATCGGTTTAATGCACCTGGAGAATTTGCAATGGCTTACGTGATTGCACATGAAGTGGGTCATCATATTCAACATTTAAATGGAACAGCTGCTGCTGTGGACCGCATGCAATCAACCCTTTCTGAAAAAGAATTTAACCAGTTATCGGTTAAATTAGAATTGCAAGCCGATTTTTTAGCCGGGGTTTGGGCATATCACGCTAACCAACTAAAAAAAATATTGGAACCTGGTGATATAGAAGCAGCGCTGAATGCCGCCAGTGCCATTGGAGATGATCGACTACAACAACAAGCCCAAGGATACGTTGTACCAGATGCATTTACGCATGGTACGTCTAAACAAAGAATGTATTGGTTTAAAAAAGGCTTTGATACAGGAGACCCTAAACAGGGCAATACTTTTGCAAATACCGAAGATTAAATATCAACAATGAAAACAAGCTTATTATGGTTGGCCTTGCTATTGAATATGCATACGAATGCACAAGACACCATCGCCAAACAAGACATTGTATCAGCAGCTAAATTGTTTCACCTGCAGTTTACACCCAAAGAAATTGATACCATGTATGCGGGGGTAAAAGAAAATTTGGGGGTTTATGCATCAATGCACCGCAACAGTATCAACAATCAAACGCCCATGAGTCTTTGGCAAAATCCTCAAGTGCCAGGCCTCGTTATTCAGCAACAACAAAAACCAATTAAGTGGGCGTTTAATAAAAGCGTTGCTTTACCTCAAAACCAAGCGGACCTTGCTTTTTACAGTATTGCAGATTTGTCGGTGTTAATCAAACAAAAAAAAATTAGTTCGGTAGCACTCACACAATTATTTATCAATCGGATTAAATTTTACGCTGATAGTTTACAATGTGTTATTTCAATAACCGATTCAATGGCTTTGGTACAAGCTGCCGCAGCAGATGC
>JAIXYL010000068.1 GCA_027490265.1 Sediminibacterium sp. | reverse complement strand
CTGTCTTGTGGAAAAACCCAAGATACTGGCTGTACGCCAGTGCCAGTTGCCTCAGAAAAAGATGCCATGGTTAAATTCTGTACTGATAACGGCATCACATATACTGAACATTCAAGCGGTTTATTATACCAAATTATGAATCCCGGAACTGGGGCTAAATTGGACGCTAGTTCTACAGTAGCTGCAATTTATACTGGTAAATTCCTTAATGGCGTTACTTTTGAAGCCAATGCAACACCAGCCACTTTTGGATTGAATCAAGTAATTGAGGGTTGGAAAATTGGCATCCCATTGGTAAAAAGAGGTGGGCGTATCCGCCTAATCATCCCTTCTGCTTTGGCATACTCTTGCGTTGGTAGAGGGTCTATTCCCCCTAATACCCCGCTTTACTTTGATGTTACTGTGAATTAATCATTCATTCCCCTATCTTTGCCGTCCTGAAAAAATCAGGAATAAAACTTCGTAAACCGTTACTAATATGCAACTGAAAGGTTTAGTGCGTTTTTTTGCCATAGCACTTACATTGATTTGTCTTTACCAGTTATCATTCACTTGGTTTGTAAACAGCCACGAGTCTGCAATGGAAAAGAAAGCCACCGAGTGGTTAAAACGTTTTCCAACAGCTGAACAACAGTATCCTGGCAATAAGGAGCTTCAAGCTGCTTATACAGATTCATTAGAAGATCTAAAGAAAACCAGATTACTTCGTTTATTAGACAGTACCAAAGACACCAAACTAGCATTTGGCTTAACTACTTATCGCAGCGCCAAAGAAAAAGAATTAATGCTTGGTCTAGACTTACAAGGTGGTATGAGTGTTACCATGGAAGTTGGTTTAGATGGTTTGATTAAGTCTTTAAGCAACTATACCAAAGACGCTAATTTTAATAAAGCATTGGATGCGGCTGTTGGAAGAAAAGCCAATAGTGGTGCAGACTTGATCACGCTTTTCTTAGAGGAATACAGTAAAGTAAGTCCTGATGGAAAATTAGCGCCATTCTTTGCAACCAAGAGTGCATCTGCTGTGAAGATTGAAGATTCTAATGCAAAAGTTGAGTCTTATTTACGTAAGCAAGCTGAAGCTGCTTTCAACAATACTTTCAGAATTTTAAGAACTAGAATTGACCGTTTTGGTGTATCATCTAATAATATCAACCCAGATCCTGCCAAAGGCAGAATCAATATTGAATTAGCCGGTGTTAACGATAAAGATCGTGTAAGAAATTATTTACAATCTACAGCTAACCTTCAATTCTTTGAAGTGTATACTTGGGAGAACAAAGATGTTCAATCTGGTATTGTGGCTGCTGATAAAGCGGTACAAGATTATTTAACTGGGGCAGATAAAGTAGCTACCAAGGTTGATACAGCCAAAGCTGTTGCAACAGATGCACCAAAAGCAGATACCACTAAAACAGCAACCATTTCATCTATTGCGCCTAAAACCGCAGCAACCGCTAAAGTAGATTCAGCTGCTATAAAAGCCACTGAGAACCCTATCTTACGTTTGTTACAAATTACCCAACCTTACCAAGCTGAAAATGGAAGACCTGTTTACCCAGCTGCGCTTGGGTATATTCAATCAAAAGATACAGGTACATTGAATGACTATTTGGCCATGGAATCTGTGAAAACAAAATTCCCGTCTAACTTGGTTTTCATGTACGGTAAAGCCGAATTAGATGATCCGAAAGCAAAAGATATCCTTACTTTATATGCCATCAAAACCCTAGACAATGGTCAGGCTGAATTAGAAGGCGATCGCATTGCAGGTGCGTCTCAGGATTATGATGAGCGTGGTCGTATTGCCATCAAAATGAATATGGATAAAGTAGGATCGAATATCTGGGCTAAAATGACCACCAGAAATGTAGGCAAGCCTATTGCGATTGTACTCGACAATTTTGTTTATTCAGCACCAAATGTGAATGATCCAATTACAACGGGTAACTCACAAATCAGTGGTAACTATACCATCAAAGAAGCACAGGATTTATCTGAAATTTTAGAGAGTGGTAAATTACCTGCTCCTGCTAAAATTGTGCAAAGCCAAACCGTAGGGCCAACATTGGGTAGCGAGTCTATCAAAGGTGGTGCCATGTCATTTGGAATTTCTTTCTTGGTGATTTTCGCCTTGATGTTATTGTACTTTAACACAGGTGGTTGGGTTGCGAATATTGCGTTGATCTTAAACTTGTTATTTACCATTGGTGTATTAAGTGCGTTAGGGTTTACTTTAACAGCTCCTGGTATTGCCGGTTTGGTATTAACCATTGGTATGGCAGTAGATACCAACGTAATTATTTTCGAGCGTATTAAAGAGGAATTAACAAAGGGTAAAAACTATTCTGCAGCAGTAAATGAAGGCTATAAGCGGTCACTTGCCCCAGTTTTGGATGGTCATATCACTACCCTATTAACCGCCATCATCCTAGCTTACTTTGGCTTAGGCCCTGTATTAGGATTTGCAACGACTCAAATCATTGGTATTTTATTATCCTTATTCTGTGGTATTTTAGTGTCACGTTTGATTTCTGATTGGTACACTAATAAGAACAGACACTTTGAATATTTTACCAGTATCTCTAAAAAAATATTCAACCACGCTAACTTTAAATTCATCGAATACAGAAAGTATGCATACATGTTGTCTGCGGTGATTTTTGTAATGGGGATCGCTTCTTTCTTCCATGGTTTTGATGAGGGCGTTGAATTTGCAGGTGGTAGAAGCTATACTGTGAAGTTTGATAAGCCTGTAGACCCTGAAATGATTCGTCAAGATTTAAAGACGGTATTTGGTGAAGCACCAATCATTAAAACGGTTGATGTAAAGAATCAAGTGAATATTACCACTTCTTACAAAATCAAAGAAACGGGTAATAATGTTGATGCTGAAGTTGAAAGAAAGTTATTTGAAGGACTTACTAAATATTTACCAGCAGGTACAAGTTTTGATACATTTGAGAATACCTACAAACAAGGGTCTCAAACAGTATTGCCTACTATTTCTGATGACCTAAAAGCAGGTGCTACCAAAGCAACTTTGTTTGCAGTAATCATTATTTGCTTGTACATTTTCATTCGCTTCCGCGATTGGCGTTATTCATTGGGTTCAATTGTAGCCTTGATGCACGACGTTTTTGTAACATTAATTGTATTCAGTTTCTTAAAAGACATCGTACCATTCCCGCTTGAAATTGATCAGCACTTTATTGCGGCGATTCTAACAGTTATTGGTTTCTCAATGAACGATACCGTGATTGTATATGATCGTATTAGAGAAGACAGTGCGTTGATGAAAGGCACACCAAATGCAGCCATCATTAACAGAGCCATCAATGAAACCTTAAGCAGAACCATTATGACTTCTGTGACGGTTTTCTTGACCATCTTGATCCTATTCATCTTTGGTGGTGAAGTAACCAGAGGGTTTGCATTCGCCATGTTGATTGGGGTGGCTACCGGTACTTATTCTTCTATCTTTGTTGCAGCGCCTTTCTTGGTTGACTTTGGCAAAGGCAGAGCGCTTGGTACAAAAGCTAAATAGATTCAACTAGTTATATAAAAAATGCCTCGATGAAAATCGGGGCATTTTTTTGTGCATGCGATGATGCTTAATGTTGTAATGGTTGCTGGCCTTGAATAGATAATGGGTTTAAACGGCAAATGAGGTTCCGCACCCGCAAGTCTTACTGGCATTGGGGTTACTAAACGTAAATCCTCGGCTGTTTAGTCCACCTTGCCAATCTATTTCCATGCCATACAAATACAAGCCATGGCTTTTATTCATGATGCAAGGAATGCCTTCAATTTCAAATAAATCGTCTTCTTTTTCTGTTTGATCAAAACCTAACACATAAGTCATGCCACTGCATCCGCCGCCTTTAACGCCAATTCTTAAACGCTGTGTTGTATCGAAATTGGGTTCTGTCATCAATCGTTTAATTTCAACAATGGCACCTTCTGTAAGGGTCACTGGAATTTGGGTAGTTATTGCTGTTTCCATACGCGTCATTTAAGTTACAAAGTTACCATTTTGGCTGAACCACCAACTGTTTGTGTTTACGATAGAAGGAATTCTTGTTTCATCCCCTACCTTTGCCAAAAGAACCAACAGCATGGATCAATCCACGACGATTACCATAGTATTGGCCTGTTCTATTGCAGGAATGGCCGCCTATTTGATTTATTTGCAAAGACGATTGGTATTGCAGGAAAAGCGTCAAAATCAATCGGGCAACGCCCTTATTTTGCAAGCCTATGAGCGATTATTATTGTTAACGGATCGAATAGCCATCCCGAACTTGATCAACCGACATCCTGCCAATGCCATTTCGGCGGTTGAATTACAGATATTATACACCAAAGCCATCCGAGAAGAATTTGATTACAATATTACCCAACAGATGTACATCAGTCCGGCGGCTTGGAAAGCAGTCAAAAATTTGAAAGAGAAAAACTTGCAAATCATTAACGAGATGGCACAGCAATTGCCTCCTACTGCTTCGGGTTTGGATTTGCAAAAAGCCATGATGCAATATTTGGTTGCCAATCCATCCGCAGCTTTACAAGACTTGGTTGCAGAAGCGCTGAGTTATGAAGCCAAACAAATCTTATAAATTACTTACCCATGTCTGAGAAAAAAATGACCGATAGTGGTATTGATATCAAAACTTGTTATACCAACGAAGATTTGGCCAATTTGATGTTGTCGAATGATTTACCTGGCAGGTTTCCTTATACCCGTGGTGTGCAGCCCGATATGTATCGTGGCAAACTTTGGACTATGCGGCAATACGCTGGTTTTTCAACCGCGGAAGAAAGCAATAAACGGTATCATTATTTATTGAGTCAGGGTGTGATGGGTTTAAGTGTGGCGTTTGATTTGCCCACTCAAATTGGATATGACAGCGATCATCCATTAGCAGAAGGTGAAGTAGGAAAAGTAGGTGTAGCCATTGATAGTTTAGCTGATATGGAAAAATTGTTTCAAGGTATTCAACTTGAACAAGTCAGTACATCTATGACCATTAATGCAACCGGTTTTGTTTTATTGGCCATGTATGTGGCTTTGGCTAAAAAACAAGGGGCAGATTTACATAAAATTGCAGGGACCATTCAAAATGATATTTTAAAAGAGTATGCAGCGAGGGGCACATATATTTATCCTCCTAAGCCTTCCATGCGCATCATCACGGATATTTTTGAATGGTGTAGTACATCATTGCCTAAATGGAACACCATTTCTATTTCTGGATACCATATCCGTGAAGCAGGCAGTACAGCTGTTCAAGAAATTGCATTTACACTGAGTAATGGGAAAGCTTATGTAGAAGCTGCATTGGCCAAAGGGTTAGACATCAATGTGTTTGGCAAACGCTTGTCTTTCTTTTTTAATGCACACAACAATTTATTTGAGGAGGTGGCTAAGTTTAGGGCAGCGCGTAAAATGTGGGCGAAGATTATGAAAGACCTTGGGGCTACTGATGAGAAAGCCATGATGTTGAGGTTTCATACACAAACAGGCGGTGCTACATTAACTGCGCAACAGCCATTGAATAATATCAGCAGAGTCACCATTCAAACCCTTGCTGCTGTATTAGGTGGCACCCAAAGTTTGCATACCAATGGATACGATGAAGCCTTGAGTCTGCCGACCGAAGAAGCTGCTAGAATTGCTTTAAGAACACAACAAATTGTAGCATATGAGAGCGGGGCTCCAGATACTGTTGATCCTTTAGCAGGCAGTTATTTTGTAGAGTCGTTAACAGCTGAAGTAGAACAAAAAGCTTGGGCCTTGATGGATAAAATAACTGCCATGGGCGGCAGTGTTAGTGCGATTGAGCAAGGGTTTATGCAAGATGAAATTGCGCGTAGTGCATTTGAGTATCAACGCAATATTGAAAGCGGTCAAAAAATCATCGTAGGGGTCAACAAATTTACAGTTGATAAGGAAACGCCAGTTCCTGGATTTAAAATAGACGATAGCATCCGACAATTGCAGAGTGCAGCATTGGCTACATTAAGAGCCAACCGAAATCAATCAGCAGTAGAACAGTGTTTAAATGCTATAAAAACAGCAGCAACTGGGTCTGCTAATTTGATGCCATTGGTTGTTGAAGCTGTTGAAGCTTACTGTACACTTGGCGAAATTGCCGATGTTCTTCGCCAAGTATACGGTGAGCATCGATAATTTAAAGCACAGTAATTAAGGCATAAATCACACCTGGAATCCAAAACAATAAAGTCAATAAAACGCTGATCCAAAATGTACTATTGGTAGTGCCTTCGTGAAGATACACGGCCAATGGCGGCAATAGAATGGCCAAAATTGCCAATAACACTTTATCTGTAGAAGGTGTTGCTTCAGCTTTGTTGGCTTTATAGGTTTTCATCAATTGTTTTACTTCCTTCATTTTAGCTTTTCGGTCAACTCTTGATAAGCTTTTAAATTCTGCCATTGCATCAGTAACAACTGCATCATCCATGATTACTGCAGTATTTGATGGGGCTTTAGTGGTTGTTCCTGCAGCATCAGTAGTGGTACCAACGGCTGCAGCATTGAGATTGGTCAATTGTAATACTGCAAAAGCGGACAGTAATAACGTCATTTTTTTCATAAGTGATTCGGTTTTCTTCAAGTTACTACATCTTTATTGATTACACAGATAATATCTGCAGAATCGGTCTTAATTAAGAAGGGTATTCATTATCTTAGGTATCCTTAATTGATACAATCATATGAAACAACTGTTTAGTTTTTTGATATTGCTCTCGGGTAGTGTTACTGCCCAACCAACAGCTGCCTCTTTAGAGCAGTTGTTTACTGCTGAAACACCTAAAGTCATTAATTGGCGCAGATATTTTCATGAATATCCGGAATTGGGTAATAGGGAATTTAATACTTGTAAGACTGTTGAAGCAGCTTTAAAGAGCTTTGGCATTTCTACCCGTATTGTTGCCAAAACAGGTGTTGTTGGAGTGTTAAAAGGCGCTAAGCCAGGGCCAGTAGTGGCTTTAAGAGCTGATATTGATGGATTGCCAGTTGAAGAAAGAAATGGGTTGCCGTTTGCGTCGAAAGCAAAGGGAGTATACAATGGTGCTTCAGTACCAGTAATGCACGCCTGCGGCCATGATTCGCATATTGCTATGCTATTAGGTGCTGCTGAGGTATTGAGTAAAATTAAAAATGAGCTCAGTGGCACAGTGGTGTTTTTGTTTCAACCAGCTGAAGAAGGCCCTCCTGAAAAAGAAGAAGGCGGTGCACCACTCATGATTAAAGAAGGCGCAATGGATAATCCAAAAGTGGATGCGGTGTTTGGGATTCATATAGAGTCTAAATATGATCTTGGAAAAATTTATTATAAACCTGGTTCATTTATGGCATCATCTGATTGGTTTACTATCAAAGTAAAGGGCAAACAGAGTCATGGCGCCTACCCTTGGAATGCCATTGATCCAATAGTGGTTAGTACAGAAATCGTTCAAGCATTGCAAACCATTGTGAGTAGAAATATTGATATTACTTCATCTCCAGTTGTAGTGTCTGTAGGTAAATTTCAAGCAGGCGTCCGCGCAAATATTATTCCCGAAGAAGCCATTTTAGAAGGTACGATTAGAACATTGGATGATCAGGCGCAAAAGTATGTGCATGAAAAAATAAAATTAATTGCAACAAATATTGCAGCGGCCAATGGTGCAACTGCAGATGTAAGTATTGATACCAAAACACTGGTAACTTATAATCATCCAGAATTAGTAACCAGGAGCATCCCTTCCTTACAAAAAGCAGCTGGCGGAACTGAAAATGTTCAACTAACCAATTGGGTTACTGGTGCAGAAGATTTCTCTTATTATGGCACAAAAGCGCCAGCCTTTTTCTTCTATTTGGGTGCTAGAGATCCTCAATTTGCCAATTTTGAATCAGCGCCTGATCATCATACACCAGGCTTTATGATTAATGACTCAAAATTGGATGTTGGGGTGAAAGCTTTTGTACACTTGGTTTTAGATTATGCAAAAACTGGTAAAAAATAGAGACATGAAAAAAATACTTCTGTTGGCAGTATTGAGCGGTGTTTATTTTGCGCAAGCACAAAATGTGTTAACCCCAGAAAAATTATGGCAAGTGCAACGCGTTGCTGCTGTTGGTATCAGTAAAGACAAACAGCGTGTTGTATATACTGTTGCCACACCAGATATTGCCGCTAATAAATCCATTCGAAAAAAATATACCATTGCTATTTCGGGTGGCACACCTATTGAAATCACCAACGAAGCTGAATTCATCAATAATGATCGGATATCGCCAGATGGCAAACATATAATTTATGCGGATGAAGTGAAGCTGCAACAATTGGCAGGGAAAGAATTGTATCCAGACCTTCCCAAATCCGATGCATATGTGTATACCTCCTTGAATTACCGTCATTGGGACACTTGGGAAGATGGTGCATACAATCATGTATTTGTGGCACCATACAGTAATGGAAAATCAACTGCAGGTAAAGATATTATGCCCAATGAACCCTATGACGCCCCTACTAAACCATTTGGTGGCGACGAGGATTTTGTATGGCATCCTGACAGTAAGCATATTGTTTATGTAGCCAAGAAAAAATTTGGGACAGACTATGCAGTGAGCACTAATACAGATTTGTTTCAGTACAATATTGAAACCGGTAAAACCACCAATTTAACCGAATCTAATAAAGGTTATGATATAGCACCTCAGTATAACCAATATGCTGAATTAGCTTGGATGCAAATGAAACGTGATGGTTATGAAGCTGATAAACAAGATTTGATTGTATTGGTGAAAGGCCAATATCCAATCAACCTAACTGCCCATCGAGATGATATTCATGTAGAAGGATTCAAGTGGAGTGAAGATGGTCGTACCTTGTTTTTTTGGGCCCCCATCAACGGTACATTGCAACTCTTTCAAGTGAATAATCCAGGACTTACCAAAATGCTCCCTGTCATCAAACAATTAACAGCAGGTGATTTCGATATTACTGGTATAGTGGCTCAGGTTGGCAATACATTGGTATTGTCTAGAACCGATATGAACACGGCTGCTGAACTGTATACCTTGAATTTGCAAAGCAATGAATTGGTGCAACTCACGCATGTGAATGATGCATTTTACAGCAGTTTGGCTAAGTGTAAAACTGAGCGCAGATGGGTAAATACAACAGATGGTAAAAAAATGTTGGTCTGGGTGATCTATCCCCCAGGATTTGATGCAACAAAAAAATATCCGACGCTTTTGTATTGTCAAGGTGGGCCACAAAGTCCATTGACTCAGTTTTATTCATTCCGCTGGAATTTTCAATTGATGGCATCACAAGGCTATATAATTGTAGCCCCTAATAGAAGAGGCATGCCAGGCCATGGTACCAAATGGAACGAAGCCATCAGTAAGGATCATGGTGGTCAAGTCATGAACGATTATTTATCAGCCATTGACGATATTAGCAAGGCACCATTTGTAGACAAGAATAGATTGGGTTGTGTTGGCGCAAGTTATGGTGGGTATTCTGTATTTATGCTAGCTGGCATGCATAACAATCGTTTCAAAACATTTATCTCTCATGATGGCATATTCGATACCAAAAGTATGTACGGCACCACCGAAGAATTGTGGTTCGTTAATTTTGATTATGGTGGTGCCTATTGGGATAAAAACCCTTCGGCACAAAAATCATTTGGGATGCAAAATCCAAGTAACCATGTAGCCAAATGGACTACACCAATCATGATCGTTCAAGGCGGGATGGATTTTAGAGTGCCCATTGAGCAAGGCTTACAGGCATTTCAAGCAGCGCAATTGCGTGGCATAAAAAGTAAACTTTTGTATTTGCCTGGCGAAAACCATTGGGTGTCTACCGCTCAAAATGGATTGGTATGGCAGCGTGAATTTTTTAAATGGTTAAAAGAAACTTTGTAAACCATCAAAAGCGAATCCCATGGTTCGCTTTTTTATTGGGCATAATTTCTTGCACCAAATAATAAACTACCGATTCTTACCATTGTACTTCCCTCTTCTATCGCTATTGGATAATCGCCACTCATGCCCATAGATAGAATAGGTGCCTGTCCAGTATGTTCCAATACCCAGGATTGGTGTTGGGCAAATATGCTGTGTAATTTTTTGAATTCATTGCGTACTTTATGTTGATCGTTGCTGAATGAAGCCATGCCCATTAAACCACAAATCTTTATATTGGCAAATTGGTCTGCTTGAGTGATGATCTGCTTTAACTCTGTTTCGTCTAATCCAAATTTGGTTTCTTCCTCAGCAATATGCATTTGTAACAAGCAATGAATGGTGCGATTGTTTTTGATGGCTTGTTTGTTGATTTCTTGTAACAGTTTTAAGCTATCAACACCATGAATTAAATGCACAAATGGGGCAATATATTTTACTTTATTACTCTGTAAATGACCTATAAAATGCCAACGAATATCTTTAGGTAATGCCGCTGCTTTGTCTACCAATTCCTGCACATAATTTTCGCCAAAATCTCTTTGCCCTAGTTGGTATAATTCTATTAAGTCTTCATTGGGCTTGGTTTTACTGACAGCTACCAAACTGGTATTTGAACCAGCTAATTCTGTGATAATATTCTGATAAGCGATGGTATTGACTGGCATGGATTAAATGAATTATTGAGCGTATCGTTGGTTAAGTATGATATTTTCTAAAACCAGCACATGGTTGTAAGCAGGGCAATAATAATTAAATTTACCAAGCCCACTTGTTGTAAAGGTTTTTTTTAATTGTCCGGGTAACATAGACGCCATATTGGCGATAAAAAATGAAAATGCTTCATCTTCAATTAATTCAGTCAAATTTTGATTGGATTGAACAATCAGTGATTTTGGTTGAACACCCCAATTTAATAGCGCAGTTGACAAGAGAACTTTATGTAAAAATGAAGGAGATTGTTCTTGAAGCGCCAATGTTTGCTCGATGAGTTTTGATTTAAAACTTTCAAGTGCTTCAATAGGTTTTATGGACATCAATCTGGATAGATGATATAAAATTATTGCCGGATTAGCATAATGCGGTGAGATGATGCTAGCCGATGTTAAGTGATGATTGTCCTTTAATACATTAACAAGCACTTGAATACTTGATGTATCAGCCGCAGTCATCGGCAGATTATAGTACTGAACAAAATACAAGACATTACACAACACAGAGACATCAAAATCTACAGGCATTTTAATTCCAAACCAAACGGAATATGCCGGTAAATGGCTGATTGATACGATTGTATTTTTGATGTTGCCTTTTTTGCCATTGACATATTCCTGCATCAATTGATGCACATTTGCTGCTATTTTCTTATTAGCATTCAAGGCTAGTAAAGCAATAACGGTATCATCCATGTCATCAGGTAATGACTGGCTTTGGTTGAAAAGATTCATCCAGCCAGCATTTGGAAAAATTTGTGCAGTATCTGTTGGCCAAAAATTATAGGTATCTCTCCCCTTTCGATTTTTAAATTTGGCGAATGAAGGCTTTGCATGCAAAGCAATCTGTTCAACCAATTTTTGTTGGTATGGGGTAAGTTTGTCTTTAAGCCGATTTAAGGTAAAAACAATTAGACCGGTAAAAAAAGGGTTAATATCTGCTTTTTGACGGTCTTT
>JAIXYL010000085.1 GCA_027490265.1 Sediminibacterium sp. | reverse complement strand
AGCAATTTTGATGGCATTTCCTTCTGCTTCTGCCCCTTTGGTTTTTGTAATCAATAATGCCTGCCCTTCGTTTTCTGCAGCAGCTTTTAAATTATTGCTTGCCACTACCCGACTCATGCTCTCCATAATCACCTGATCAAAAGTGATGTCATTGATTTGTAAATCCTGTAAGTGATATCCCCATTCTTCTAATGACTTATCAATTTGTTGTTTCACATCTTCAACAATTTCTCTACGCAACAATAATATTTCCGCCTGGCGCTTTGTAGCAACAAATGCACGAATTGATCCTTCTACAGTTCTAATAAGTGCTTGCATCAAATCTTTTTCTGAAATAAATTTGAATGCTACATTTTTAATGGTTTGTTCATCCTGATTAATCACAGAATACAATAACATGCTTTTAAAATATACATTCGCCTGATCAACGGTTACAGCCTGAAATTCTAATTCTACAGAACGATTTTGAATACTCACCGTTTTGTAGACTTGCTCTAGCAAAGGAATTTTGAAATTAAGACCTGGCATCAATATGCGTCTGTATTTTCCAAACATTGTAATGACAGCAATGGTCCCTTGGTTTACTGTCACCAATCCAGTAAATACAATAATCAAGGCCAGAATCAGCCACCAATAACTCATTAAAAATTGCATAACAATAATTTTTCTAAAGATAGTATCTATTTCAACAGATTATGTCCCTTTTCTGCCCAAACCTGCACCAATTGCAACAAAACCAATACTGCTTTTTCCATGTCAGAAACCCCTATCCATTCTCGTTTGCTATGGATTGCTTGCATACCCGTAAAAATATTGGGACAGGGCAAGCCCATGAAACTCAAACGGCTTCCATCCGTTCCCCCTCTAATGGGCTCCTTGATAAATGGCAATCCGCATCGATGATAAGCTTCTTCTGCAAATGCTGTAACAAAAGGATATTGATCAATCACTTCTTTCATATTTCGATACTGTTCTTGCTCAGAGAAAGTGATATTGGCGCCTTTAAATTGCGCTAATACTTTATTAGCGATGGCTTGAATGAAGGTTTGGTGAACCCTGAGGTTGGCTGTCTCAAAATCTCGTATAATAAAATCAATACTGGCTTTTTCTGCACTGCCTTCTAACCTAATAGGATGTACAAATCCCTGTTTTTGATTGGTAACTTCCGGAGCTAGCGCATCATTAGGTAATGCGTTGATAATAGCACTGGCTACTTTTAACGCATTCACCATTTTGCCTTTTGCATAACCAGGGTGTGCAATAACTCCTTCAATAGTGATGTTAAAGCCATTAGCACTGAATGTTTCATCTTCAAAAGTGCCCAATTCACCCCCGTCTAATGTATAAGCAAAATTAGCTCCAAGTTTTTCTAAATTTAATTGGTCTGTGCCTCTTCCCACTTCTTCGTCTGGGGTAAATAAAACAACAATATCCCCGTGAGGAATAGTGGGGTTTTTCAATAATGCACCAACAAAGTCCATGATAATGGCTACGCCCGCTTTATCATCAGCCCCTAATAATGTTGAACCACTTGCTGTAATAATTGGCTTACCAATATGTTGATTTAAATAAGGAAAATCTTTAGCATCAATTACAATTGAAGGATCATCTGGTAATATGATTGGCTTTCCATCATAGGATGGATGTAACATTGGCTTTACACCTGTTCCACTACAATCTGGCGCAGTATCTATATGAGCACAAAAACATATTGCTGGAATCTGTTTGTCAATATTAGCCGATAAACGTGCATATACGTACCCAAATTCGTCTGTGTGAGCATTTTGTATACCCATTGCTATTAACTCATCAACCAGCATCTTGCTTAGATTTTTTTGCTTTGAAGTTGAAGGATGAGTCGTACTGAGTGGATTACTTTGTGTATCAATTTGAACATAACGCATAAAGCGTTCAGAGATGGGTTCAATGAATAAATCACTCATGGGCTTTTCAAGGCAAGTTAATATTTGTTCCCCCATCACTTGCATTTATAGAATGTATTTTTTACATTGTATTAACTAAACAACCCAATATGAAAAAAACACTGATTGCGTCAATTGTTGGAGGGATCATTTTATTTATGTGGCAGTTCCTTTCTTGGACAATCCTCAATTTACATGGCCCATCCCAACAGTACACCCCAAACCAAGACAGTATTTTACATGCATTGAAGACTAATTTAGACAAAGAAGGAGGTTATTATCTACCAACTGCCCCTCCGGGTACATCATTTGAAGGCATGGAAAAAATTGCCACAGACAATATTGGTAAACCTTGGGCCAGTATTCAATACCATGCAGCATTAGAATACAATATGGGAATGAATATACTTAGAAGTCTGCTTGCAAGTATTGTTATTGTGTGGTTACTATCATGGATATTAAACAAGCTGGCTAATAATAATTTTACAACAACCTTTACAGCGGCTTTATTCACTGGCTTTGTCGTTTATCTGAATAGCAGCTATACGGGGCATATATGGTACCCTAGTTTTGATATTCGAGCTGATTTAATTGATGCAGTGGCAAGTTGGGGATTGTTGGGTCTTTGGTTAGGTTGGTGGTTAAATCGACCAGCAAAAAGTTAGTGCAAAACCATCATCAACCATTACAATAAAAGAGACCGGCATGCCGGTCTCTTTTTATTTTGCTATAAGGCTTGCAAAAAATGCAAGCAAATGAATTAAGGTGTAATGATGATAGACTTAGGGCCATCGATGGCTACCAATTCCAAATCAAAAATAAGTTCCTCACCAGCCAAAGGATGATTGGCATCAAGCACAACCACTGCCTCTTTAACTTCAACAATAACTACTGGAAAATTTTGTCCAGAACCATTGCTCATATTAAGTTGCATCCCTACTTCTGGCACCATATCTGCTGGAAATCTGTCTTTAGGAAATTCCATAATCATTTCTTCTTGTTTAGGGCCATAAGCCTGATCTGCAGGTATATTGATGGTCTTTTTGTCACCAATTGCCATTCCGGTAACACCGTCGTCAAATCCGGCAATCACCATACCGCTACCGATTTCAAACTCCAATGGTTCTCTGCCTTCTGAAGAATCAAAAGTATTGCCATTGGTTAACTTTCCGTGATAATGTACTTTTACCTTATCACCTTTTTTTGCTTGTTGCATAAATTATGATTAAGGGGCAAAAGTACTATCCTTCCCTTACCTAGCGAAGTATTTTTAGTTAAGAAAATGGGGAATATTACCTTTGTCCACAAAAATTGGTTTATGCGGATCGTATTCATGGGAACCCCTGATTTTGCTGTAGCTTCTTTGGACGCCTTGGTTTCCAATGGTTTCAATGTTGTTTCAGTCATCACTGCACCCGATAAACCAGCTGGAAGAGGTTTAAAATTGTCAGAAAGTGCTGTTAAACAATATGCCACACAAAAAGGGATTCCTGTGCTTCAGCCAGTAAAGCTAAAAGACCCCGATTTCATTCAAACGCTCAAATCTTTAGAAGCAGATATACAAATTGTAGTGGCTTTTAGAATGCTCCCAGAAATCGTTTGGAATATGCCTCCAATGGGCACACTGAACGTTCATGGTTCATTATTACCTCAATATAGAGGTGCTGCGCCAATTAACTGGGCAGTCATTAATGGTGAGAAAGAAACTGGTGTAACAACGTTCAAACTGAAACATGCCATAGACACTGGCGATATTTTACTACAAGAATCAATGCCAATTAACGAACATGAAACAGCTACTGAAGTGCATGATCGTATGAAAATTATCGGCGCAAAATTATTGGTGAAAACCCTCCAACAAATACAAAAAGGTACTATTGTTGAAACCCCGCAAGTACTGACCCAAACAACCAAACATGCGCCAAAGATTTTTACTGCCGATTGTACCATTCAATGGGACCAACCAGTTGAAAAAATCTACAATTTGGTCAGAGGTCTGGCTGAATTTCCTGGTGCGATTACGCAACTTGACGGTAAAATTTTAAAAATTTATAAAAGTCAAAAAGAAATCATTGCTCATCAACATCAAATAGGACAAGTTTTCACGGACAATAAAACCTTTTTAAAATTCAGTTGCAGCGATGGATACCTTTTGATACTTGAACTGCAATTAGAAGGCAAAAAAAGAATGGCCATAACCGACTTTTTAAGAGGGTATAAACCAGCCTAATTACTTTTTATTGAACAGCAGCAGCTAAGGTTGCTAAATCTACCAAGCCTTGTTTGCGCCAAGTTTCTTTACCATTTTTAAACACAATAAAAGTTGGCAACCCTTCTGAGCGTAAATATTTCATGATACCAATATCAATGCCACCATCAACTTTTAACAACTGATACAAAGCCCCCTTTTCTTTTTGTAACTGTTGTAAAACGGGCTCCATTTTCACACAAGGTGGACACCATTCTGCTCCAATATCAACCAAAATAGTGCCTTGTTTGATACTGGCATTAAAAGCCGCTACATCCATCTCAGGCCTTGTAGGTTTTGTTTCTAATGGCTTCCCCTCCATTCTCCATGCTGATAACCCACCCTTTAAATTGCTAACGTTCTGAAAGCCATTATCTCTTAACCAATACATAGCATCTGCACTTCTTACACCGGAAGCACAGTATACCAAAACCGGTTTAGACTTATCTAAGTATTGTACGCGCTCTTTAAATTCACTTCTGTTTAACCAATCGGCTTGTAATGCTTGATTAAAATGTCCTCCTTGATATTCTCCTGCCGTTCTTACATCCAATATTTGTACACCGGGCAATGTCATTTGTTGTTCAAAAGCAGTCACAGAAATTGAACCGCCTGTTTGAACCAATGCAGGCTCGGATTGATTGTTTTGCTCTGTAGGGGTTGAATGACACGCAGAACTGCCCATTAAAAGCGCAAAACTGAATAAAACGACTTTCATATTATTGTAAATAAGTGATGTTAACCGCAAATGGCATGTCAGATTTACCTAATGCAGCAGCTGTTGCATTACTAACACGCATCAATAAAGAGGGCGCACCCTTGATTTCAGGCACTGGCCCTAAAACACGAGCACAAACTGATTTGTTATCAGCAGTGGTTATTCTTACGATGGTTCCTGGTAAAACATCGTTCAATAAAGCATAAAATTTTCTATCAGAGAAACCTGAAACTGATTTAAAAGTACCCACATCCCCGGCTTTGTTGATTTTGTTTTTAGTGGATTCATCCATTTGATAGATCAATCCAAAATAGCCTTCATCATTGGGCTTTGGCAAATATCGAAGCTCTTCTTCATTAATTCGATATTCAGTAGGTGCTACTTTATTGGCTTCTTTAAATTGAGCTACGGGAACGGGTGGAGGAACAATTGAAGCAGCAGCATCTGCATCCTTTTTTGCTCTATCTGCAGCAGCTTTTGCAAAAAATTTATCAGTCTCAGACAATGGTTTCATTTCCCCTTGCTTCAACTCTCTACTGCCATCAATGGCTGCATCCATTACATTTGGATCTTTTAGTGGTCCGGGTTGAACAGGTGCCCCAATTACCGGAGGTTTTACAAATACTTGACCGTTAGAAGCTGGCGCATCCGCTTTCATAGCAGCCAACTTAGCTCCACCAATAAAACCAATCACGATTGCCTGACCATTTTTTAAAGCATCAGTTTTTAAATCATTCCACTCTCGCAATTGGGCAATGGGCACTTTATAATACCGCTGACTTAACCTAAACAAATTTTCACCTTTACCGGCAATATGATAAACAGGTTCGCTGGTAGCAAATTCTTGTTCTTGAACCAAATTCTCGGTTGATAAAGGGATTTTCAATTTGGTACCTAATGGCAATACCGCATTGGCATTGATATTATTGTATGCCGCAATTTGCCTAGGTGTAGCACCATAAATCCGACTCAACACCGACAAAGTCTCTTTACCTTTAACGGTATGGCTTATATACAAATCACCAGTTGACCCAGTAGCAATTAATTTATCCTGTGCAATGGCAAAATTGGCCAGCGACAGCAATACAACAAATAAATAGTTCTTCAGGTACATGATTAAACAAATAGGGTGTAAAGTTAATCTTTTAATATTCTCCATTCAGCAGGATAATAATTATTGATTCTATTGGGCAAAACTTTTACCAATCCTAAAACTTGACCTTCATACAAGACCCAATTCCAGCCAATTTGGGCGTTTTGGGGCATGAAATTAGCCCTTTTTAAATACAAGCGTGCCTCCGTCAAATTCACCGTGATGGAGGGATAAGCAGTTTTAGGGAGGATGGATACAGCCCACTCGTGAGACGGCACCAAACTATTTCCCTTGATGGCACCAATTTCAATACCAGCTTTTTTAATGTACAAACTTCCAGCAAGTGCCTGTAAACTGGTCATCCATTCACTGGGCATTTGACGAATGGCTTCCCCTTGTTTAAAATATTTAACTTCAGACCCTTTTGAAAAAACATGGTCCATCAGAGCCATATCCGTTTTAGACAACTGAGTTAAGGGCGCTTCCTTCAATTTACCAAAAGCAGCTGATTTGGTTTGTTGAAATGCTGCTAAATAAAATCCTTCGCCTTGTATCCTATTAGGATAAAACCGATAACCAAAAGCTTTTGCATTCGGGGATTGCGTTTCAATAATGTTCCATTGAGGGTTGGTAGGAATAACACAAGATGCCATAGCCATTTCCTGAACCAACCAATCCGCAATATCCTCATCTTCAGCAATAGAATAAGAACAGGTAGAATACAACAACAGTCCGCCTTCTTTTAAACAAGGTAAGATGTTGGCTAATATGCGCGTTTGTCTTTGACTACAGTGCGTTACATTTTGTTCACTCCATTCAGCAATGGCAGATGGATCCTTCCTAAATAATCCACTTCCACTGCAAGGCGCGTCTACAACAATGACGTCAAAAAAATTGGCAAACGCTTTAAAATGATCCGGGTCATTATTGGTCACCACCACATTTGGCATGCCCCATTTAGTGATATTTTCAACCAATACAGCAGCTCTTGATTTGATTACTTCATTGCTTACCACTAATCCATCTGGAAAAAGCGTAGCCAAGAGTGTAGATTTTCCACCAGGTGCCGCACATAAATCCAACACTTTCAACCCTTGCCTTGATTCAGGCAATAATGATTGAATAGCGTGATCTAAAAACATTGAACTGGCTTCCTGTACATAATAGGCACCAGCATGAAACAATGGGTCTAAAGTAAATGAAGGTCGTTCAGTCAAATAAAAACCATTCGAACACCATGGCACTTCAGCGGCGATGAACGATTGTAGAATTTGATTGGGTTTAAATGGGTTTAGTCTGATACTAGTGACTTGTTCTCCTGAAGCATGAACAGCTGCAAATGCTGCTTTGTCAAAACCTGGAACAGATGCTAACGATTCAATTAATTGCTTAGGCAATTCCACAATTAGATGGCTTTAATTTCTGAGACCAATTTTTGTAACGCGGCTTTAGCATCCCCAAATAACATGGATGTTTTAGGTTGAAAAAACAAGGCATTCTCAATACCTGCATAGCCAGGTTTCATACTGCGCTTGTTTACAATCACCGTTTTGGCTTGTTCCACTTCTAAAATTGGCATCCCAAAAATAGGAGAAGCTGGATCGGTTTTAGCAGCTGGATTGACCACATCATTAGCCCCTAAAATCAACACAACATCTGTAGATTTAAACTCATTATTGGCGTCTTCCATTTCTAGAAGCGCATCATAATTAACATCTGCTTCAGCTAGTAATACATTCATATGACCTGGCATTCTTCCGGCTACTGGATGAATGGCATATTTTACTTCTACCCCTTTTGATTCTAATAATTGTTCCAACTCATGGCAAATATGTTGAGCCTGCGCTACGGCTAAGCCATAACCAGGCACAATCATCACTTTATTGGCATAACTCATACATACCGCCGCATCGCTT
>JAIXYL010000004.1 GCA_027490265.1 Sediminibacterium sp. | reverse complement strand
GCTTTATGGCCGTTGGTTAAGCTATGTTTTATGATGGCAAATATGATTGGGCCTACTGAAATGCTCAGTATCAATCCTAAAACCAATCCTTTCATCAATGCTGCAATCATGCTTACGTCCTTAGTGCTTAGTATTTACAAAAATAACTGATTCAGGCTACTTTATTTGATAATTGTTGCCTGTTGCACTTTATCTAATCCAGGAAAGTATCGATCTAAATAACGATTGCCATAACGATAAATAGAATCTTGTAAAGGGAGAATTTTTTTGCCATACCGATCATTGAACTGAAAAAAGATTTGCATACCACTGATCACTTTGCCAAATGGTGGATATCCATGTACGCCTTCACGCATGGTGGTATCTAGTTTGGCATTGTCTTGCATGTTTACAAACAACTGTGTGGTTCTAGAATGCTTACCACTTCTTGCAAATGCAACCATGCCTTTAAGATGTTTTTGCTGAACAGGCTCGTCTTTTAATCTGGCTTTATCCCAATAAGTACTTTCCTTAGGATCATTGGAAATGCCAAACTGCACTACATAGTCTTTTTCAACCCTAAAAACATAGGTATTTGTGTAAAATCCTTTTTTAACTAAGGTATAGAATCGATCAACCGCTAATGGGGCCCATGCGCGATATGCTTCAATGATAAATTGACCTTTGCTGGTAGTGAACAACACTTTAAAACTGGCTGGTGCCTTGAGATCAACTTGTTGAAATGGAGGCCTTGAAACATGACTTGTGTAGGCTTTTGACGTTGATGACTGAAAAAAAGTCAAACAAAGCAACAACAGCAAGTAGGGTTTTGTCATGCGTTGTTTTTTTCTAAAAATTGATACCAATCGGTCAACATCGTACCTTTTAGTACACGAGGAAATTTGTGTTGGCCACCAACTTTACCCTTGCTCAGCATAAAGTTCATGAAATCATCTTCTGTTAAGACCGTTAATCTCACTTCTTTTAATGCGCTTTTTCTTTCGACAGCATAATCGTCGTTCAATTCGTTTAAACATTGGTCGATATATTGGCAGAGGGTTTTGCTATCGATGGAATCATTGCAGGCTACAAACCAATGGTGTCCGAAAAAATTATCAACAGGAATACCAGCAACTGTAAATTCAGGAATGCTGATATTGAATTTGTCAGAAGCCATTTGAACGGCTTTATTCATATTGTCCACACTCAAGTGTTCGCCCACCAAACTGAGGAAATGTTTGGTTCTTCCGGTGATGATGATTTCTGATCGTTCCTTGTCTACAAACTTAACCGTGTCGCCTATTAAATATCGCCAAGTGCCAGCCGTTGTACTAATCAACAAAGCATAGTCTTTGCCTTCTTCAACCTCATGCAACATCAATGCTTCGGGTTGATCAATCATTTCTCCATCTGCAGTAAAGTTGACATCATCAAATGGCACAAACTCTAAAAAAATATGTTCGTTGGTCACTAAACGCATACCCTTGGCATACTGTCGATCTTGATAAGCAATAAATCCTTCGCTGGCCAAATAGGTTTCAATATAAGTGATGGGTTTGCCCAACATTTTTTCGAAACCTTTTTTATAGGGCTCAAAACTGACACCCCCGTGTACAAAAAATGCTAGGTTAGGCCATAGTTCATGAATATGATTGAGCTTGTAGCGTTCAACAATTTGTTCAACACACATTTGAATCCAAGCAGGTACACCAATTAAGAAGCCAATATCCCATTCAGGTGCCTTCTCTACGATTTCAGCAATCTTTTTATTCCAATCTTTTTGTTTGGCAATTTTTTTACCTGGCTTATAAAAAGGCTGAAACCAAAATGGTGCTTTTTTAGCGGTGATGCCGCTTAAATCCCCCGCAAAATAACCTGGTCCTTTTTGTAATTCTGTGCTACCGCCCAAGGTTAACCAACCCTTTCCAATAGAAGCGAATGGAATATTTTCATACTTACCCAAACTAAGCAACTGTTTGATCATGACAATTTTGTTGCCACGCAACAAGTCGTTGGTAATAGGAATGTATTTACTGGCCGACTCGCTTGTACCACTGCTCAGTGCATAATATTTTATTTTCCCTGGCCAACAGATATCTGATTGTCCTTTGATGGTTTTATGCCACCATTCATTGTAAATTTTATTGTAATTAAACGTTGGGACCAACTCCTGAAATTTTTTACCAGGATGTTTGCTCAATAAAATTTCATCAAACCGATACTGCTGTCCAAAAGATGTAAAACGCGCTTTTTTCAACAACTTTTTGAGCACCTTCAATTGATCTCTTCTAAGATTGTTTTGAGGCAATCTGAGTGCTTTTAAAATAGCGTTGGGAAGTTTCAGGTCAATGATAGACATGCGTTCGTTAACAGTTAAGCTACGAAGCTAAACTAAATGAATTATATATAATATTTTGTGAAACCGGTTAATTGATTTTTTTATAAACAGCAGCAATCCACCAGAAGACGCGAATCATCCTTTTCAAACACCATACACCCAGCGGACCCCCGTATAAATCTGGGTATTTTTCAACAAAAATGATCATAGAGCCATAAAAGTGAGCCAGATATGCCGGGTCCTGTGCCGAGCTGGCGCCTTTAAAATGGGTCATTTTTAAATGACCGAGATAGTGCACATTGAAACCAAGTTCTAAAACCCTTAAGCTCAGATCTATATCTTCTCCATACATGAAAAATGCTTCATCGAAACCGCCAAGCTTTTTGGCTAAATCAGTTGGCAACATCATGAATGCGCCTGCTAAAACAGATACAGCATGAATGCTGTCTTTATCCAAATGCCCCAAAGCATACCGATTGAATAATGCCGAATTGGGGAAGCGCTTAGCAAAGCCCATTAACTTAAATACAGCAGCCATTAATGTTGGTCGGTCTCTTTTGCTTTCGGGTAAAAATTGTTGATGGCCGTTGTGCATTTGAATTCCAACAGCGCCAACACTTGGCTGATTTTTTAAATAATCGATAGCCCCTTTAAGGGTATCCTCCTGTACCAAAGTATCAGGATTTAAAAACAAGACGTATTGACTGTTGGTTTGTTTCAATGCCAAATTATTGGCTTTTGCAAAACCAATATTGTCTTGCAAACAAATCCAATGCACCCAAGGATGCTTTGCAGCCAACTGTTGTTGAAGAAGCGGATCGGTATCATTATCTACAACCCAACAGCTTGCGGCAATACCATGCAATGCCTGTTGTACTGCATGTAAGCAGGCATCAAGGTAAGTATATACCCGATAGTTTACAATGATTATGGATAGGTCTGTGGTCACAATATTGTTTCAAAGATGCAGAATCTGGGTTACTTTTGCGTCATGCTAAAACAAACCTTATTAAAAGCCACTGAAGCAGGGGCGGTTGAACTCAGACGTTTTTTTAATGGCTCATTTGTCATTAGTAATAAAGAAGGCATCAATAATTTGGTGACTGAAGCCGATCATGCAGCCGAAAAAGCCATTATGGATACGATTCAAGGGGCTTTTCCAGATCATTTTATTTTAAGTGAAGAATCGGGCGAATTAAAGCAAGATTCCACATTTAAGTGGATCATAGACCCCATTGATGGTACGGTCAACTTTGCCAATGGCATTCCAATTTGTTGTGTGAGCATTGGTATAGAAAAAGAAGGGAAAATGGTGATGGGAGCCGTTTACAATCCATTCATGAATGAATTTTATTTTGCAGAAAAAGGAAAGGGTGCTTTTTTAAATGACCAACCAATTCAAGTAGGTAATAAAACCAGTTTAATCAAAAGTTGCTTGGTAACAGGATTCCCTTATACCTATTTGGATGCACCAAATGGCCCTTTGCAAGTATTTGAAAAATTAATTAGAAAGGGGGTGCCAGTAAGACGATTAGGCAGTGCAGCAATTGATTTGTGCTGGGTTGCTGCAGGTAGATTTGATGGATTTTATGAACACAAACTACAAGCCTGGGACAGTGCTGCAGGATTTTTAATGGTTGAAGAAGCCGGCGGAAAAGTAACCGATTTTAAAGGCAACTATTATTCTCCTTACCAACCACATATCATTGCCACCAATGGGCATATACACGATGAATTAGTAGCAGTTGTAAACGGAGGACATTTCTAAAAATTATTTATGGAACAAAGAACTGAAATAGCCAGTTTGGGTGAGTTTGGATTAATTGAGCACTTAACTAAAAATGCTGAAATACAAAATGCATCTACTATTTTGGGCGTTGGTGATGATGCGGCAGTGATTGACCATTTTGGCAAACAAACGGTAGTGACCACCGACTTGTTGTTAGAGGGCATCCACTTTGATTTAATGTATACCCCACTAAAGCATTTGGGCTACAAAGCAGTTGTGGTGAATTTGAGTGATGTGTATGCAATGAATGCAACCCCAACCCAAATAACGGTTAGCATTGGCATCAGCAACCGATTTAGTGTTGAAGCGTTGAATGAATTTTATGAAGGTGTTTATTTTGCATGTGAAAAATATGGGGTTGATTTAATTGGCGGAGACACGTCTTCTTCATTAAAAGGGTTTGTTATTTCCGTAACTGCTATTGGAGAAGTAGCACCAGATCAATTCGTCAAAAGAAATACAGCTAGAAAGGGAGATTTGATTTGTGTGAGTGGCGACTTAGGTGGCGCTTATTTGGGATTAACATTAATGGAAAGAGAGAAAAAGATTTACCAAGAAAACCCCAATATTCAACCTGACTTAGAAGACGAAAGTTATATTGTTGGAAAATTATTAAAACCAGAAGCCAGAAAAGACATCATTGAATTTTTTACAACCAATCAACTCGTTCCCACAGCAATGATGGATGTTAGTGACGGCATCAGTAGTGAAGTGTTGCATATTTGTAAACAGTCAAATTTGGGCGCACGTGTTTATGAAGAAAAACTACCAATTGCAGATGCTTCTAGAAAAGCAGCATTTAAATTTGGTTTGGATCCAACTGTATGTGCATTGAATGGCGGCGAAGATTATGAATTAATTTTTACAATAGCGCAGGAAGACCACGATAAAATTGTTTTAAACGAAGACATCAGTGTCATCGGATACATCACAGATGTGGCTGATGGCGTAAAGCTTTTAACCAAAGGTGGCAATCAGTACGATTTAAAAGCACAGGGTTGGAATGCGTTTAATGCTTAGTTATGAAAGTATGGTTAGCATGGATTAGCATTGGTTTGTTGCATTTAGAAATGAATGCCCAACCGGCTTTCCCAAAATTGCCTAAATATGCTGCGAGTGCTTTAAAAGAAGATGCCATCATTTTAAAGAAGGTATTAGAAGCCAATCATCCTAGTTTGTATTGGTATACCCCAAAAACCGAATTAGATCGTGCTTTTGATCAGCTGTTACAACAAATTACCGATTCACTAACTGAGATAGAATTTCGCAATAAAATAGCGCCTTGGGTAACATTAATTAAATGCGGACATACCAGTACGTCTTATTCTAAATCGTTTATTAAAAATTTACAACAACATCGATATCCTCGTTTTCCCATACAAATCAAATTTTGGGAAGACAGTGCAGTGGTATTGAGTAATGGATATTTCAAAGACACCAACTTAGTAAGGGGCACCATCTTACATACCATTAATGGACAACCTATGGCTACTTATCGTGACAGATTGTTTCAACAAATTGCCACGGATGGCTATGCCAACAATCACCAATACCAAGTATTGAGCAGTACATTTCCAGATGCCTATAAGCAAGTATTTGGTTTAGACAGCAGTTATTTAATTGGCTATACCAATCAAGTTGGCAAAACAGATACGGTTTCTGTAGGTAATTTTGCGCCAATCCCAAGAGACACGGGCGCAAACAGACCTTGGCCAGCACCCAGTCGTACCAACCTCAGTCAACGACAATTGCGCTTAATGGCCATTCGATCCTTAAGTATTGACACAGTCACTAAAAGTGCTTACATGCGATTAACCACTTTTAGTAAAGGGCATTTAAAGACTTTTTTTAGACGCAGTTTTAAAAAAATGAAAGAAGCGCAGATTCAATCTTTCATTTTAGATCTTAGAGAAAATGGAGGCGGCAGAGTGAACAATAGCATTGCATTAACCAAATACTTAAAGCAAACCCCATTTAAGATTGCCGATTCAGTGGTAGCCATTAGTAGGAAATTAAAACATGGTCGATACATTCAATCAAGTTGGATGTATTGGCTGGCAATGAATTTTGGTGCCAGCAAAGCAGCGGATGGCACCATTCATTATAAACGATATGAAAATCATTTTTATGAACCCAATGCAGCTTTGGCATTTAAGGGATCGGTTTACATCATACAAGGTGGGTATACTTTTTCAGCGGCAACCATGGTAGCAGGCGCATTAAAAGGCCAATCCAATATTGCCATTGTGGGTGAGGAATCTGGTGGAGGGTATTATGGTAATTCTGCGATTTTTATCCCTAATATTACCTTACCCAATACCAAACTAAGGGTTAGATTGCCATTGTATAAAATGGTGATTGATCAGAACAGACCAAAGGGCAGGGGGATTATACCTGATGTAATAATACCGCCATCTTCGTATGCAATCCGAACTGGATTTGATCCAAAAATGGCGGCCATACAACAAATGATTAACCAACAGTTATCCAACCAAAAAAGGTAAAGCCACACTGATTTTTTCCCAAGACAACAGGACCATACCCGACTTATCAGATTTTTTTTCAACGGTATAAGTTAGGCGTTGAACCATTTTTTGTAAAGGCTGGGGCGTTACATTTAATCTTAGTATATCTTCCTTAGCGTTATACTCATCGGCTAAATGCTGGTTCCAACGTTTGTTTAAAATCAGTGTCCATTGTTGTTTACCAGGGATGGCAAAGAATCCATATTTACCTGCTTTCACTTTTTTGCCTTGTATCACTACATCCTTATAAAATTCTATTGAGGTTGCTTGGTGTGCACCAGCACTCCAAACCTGATCGTAGGCCACCAATCCACCCCAAATAACTCTGCCTTTAACACCAGGTGAACCGTATTCAATATGGATATGTGTGCCACCAATACTTGTCATGGCCACTCTATT
>JAIXYL010000133.1 GCA_027490265.1 Sediminibacterium sp. | reverse complement strand
GGAGATGCCACGATTGAACAGCCTGTGTATGGAGTCAACAAATTAACGGGGGAACAAACAGCGCCTTATTTGCCTAATTCGGTAGACATCATGGCCGTTGGCAATTTGCCCAATGAATTACCCCGAGATGCAAGCCGATATTTTGGTGAGCAACTCATCAAATACATATTAGACGATATCCGCAAAGGGGGATCTGCCATCATTGATCGGGCTACTATATTAAACAACGGACAATTAACCGAACCTTTTGATTACTTAACAGCGTATGCGGCACTGGATTAACAAAGTGTCTAATCCTTCATTGAAATTTTACTTCAGCAAAGCCTTGATATCATTGAGTTTCATCAATGCTTCTACTGGCGTGAGTTGATTGATGTCGATGGCATTCAACTGCGCGCGTATGCTTTCAAAGGTTTCGGTATGCGCATCAAATATGCTCAATTGTACTTGGGGTACACTGGCTTGTTGCACGGCTTCGCGCACCATCTGATGGCCTGCTTCTTCTTTCACATGCGCTTTTTCTAATTGCTCCATGATGGCTGTTGCGCGATTGATCAATGCCGTGGGCATGCCCGCCATTTTAGCAACCTGTATCCCAAAGCTATGCGTACTGCCGCCTGTGGCCATTTTGCGCAAGAAGATGATTTTATTGTTCAGCTCTTTGTGGGTGATATGATAGTTCTTCACCCTGGGCAAATGCGTTTCTAATTCATTTAATTCGTGGTAGTGCGTGGCAAACAAAGTTTTGGGCGCAAAGGGGCTTTGGTGAATGTATTCTACCATACTCCAAGCAATAGATATGCCATCGTATGTAGCCGTGCCGCGGCCGATTTCATCCAATAAAATCAACGCGCGTTCACTCATATTGTCGATGATGCTGGCGGTTTCATTCATCTCTACCATGAATGTAGATTCTCCCCCGCTTAAATTATCGGATGCCCCAACGCGTGTAAATATTTTATCGGTCAGGGGGATCATAGCTGCCTCGGCTGGCACAAAGCTGCCCATATGTGCCATCAAAGTAATGATGGCGGTCTGGCGCAAAAGCGCGCTCTTACCACTCATATTCGGACCGGTTAAAATGATGATTTGTTGTGCGCTGTTGCTGAGGCTGATATCGTTGGATACATAGGTTTCATCCGCGGACAACTTGCGTTCAATCACTGGGTGGCGGCCCGCTTGAATCGTCAGGTCTAATCCCTCATGCATACTGGGCTTGCGATATTGGTACAACAACGCATTGTGCGCAAAGCAACACAAACAATCAATGACGGCCAACACGTGTCCGTTCACTTGCATGGGCGCAATATAGGTTTGCAAGTCTTCTATCAATTGCTGATACAAACTTTGCTCGATGGCCAAAATTTTGTCTTCGGCCCCAATGATTTTTTCTTCGTAATCTTTTAGTTCCGGGGTGATATAACGCTCTGCATTAGTCAGGGTTTGCTTGCGGATCCAATCGGCGGGCACTTTGTTTTTATGCACATTGGTCACTTCTAAATAATACCCAAATACATTGTTGAAACTGATTTTTAATGAGCTGATGCCTGTGCGTTCGGCTTCTTGTTCCTGTATTTGTTGTAGGTAGGCTTTGCCCCCTGTGGCAATGGCTCTGAGTTGATCCAGCTCTTCATGCACCCCTGCTGCTATAACGCCGCCTTTGTTGATCTGTACAGCTGGGTTCTCCTGTATCGTTTGATTGATGCGGGCCTGCATGGTCTCGCAGGCATTTAACTGTGCTGCCAGTTCCTGTAAATAGGGGTTGGGGCATTGGTCTAAACTTTGTTTGACTAAGGCGGTTTGTTCTAAACCTCTGGCCAACTGTACCACTTCTCGTGGGCCTATTTTCTTTAACGCTATTTTGCTGACCAGCCGTTCTATATCGCCGCAGGCCTTAATGGCATTGGTAAGCGTTTGCCTTAGTTCTGTTTGTACAATGCTGTATTCAACGGCGTTTAATCGCTGCTGTATGGCATCCATTTGCTTGAGTGGAAACACCAACCATCTTTTCAATAAGCGCGCACCCATGGCACTCACTGTATTGTCTAAGACGTCTAATAAACTGGTGTGTCCTTCGGCGTTGGTGGGCAATAATTCTAAATTGCGAATGGTGAATCGATCCATCCACAAAAAATGATCGCGCTCGATGCGTTGTATCTGCGTGATATGTTGCAGGTTCGGATGCTCTGTATCTTTTAGATAATGCAGGATGGCACTTGCTGCTATAATGGCCGATGGCATATCGTCTACACCATAGCCTTTTAATGAATGGGTATTGAAATGTTTCAATAAACTTTCGCGCGCAAATGCTTCTTCAAACAACCAGGCTTCCATGGTATAGGTATAAAACCTGGTGCCATACTGTGCTTTAAACTGTTTTAAATGGCTTCGTTCAAATACCACTTCTGCGGGTTGCAAACTTTGCAACAATTTGTCGATGTATTCTTCATTGCCTTCGGCTGCAAAAAATTCCCCCGTTGAAATATCCAAGAATGCAATGCCGGTTTGTGTGGGCTGGTAATGAATGGCTGCTAAAAAATTATGCTGTTTGTTCTCTAATAATTTATCGTTGGTGGCAATGCCGGGAGTAACCAATTCTGTTACGCCACGCTTTACAATGCCCTTCACCATTTTGGGGTCTTCTAATTGATCACAGATGGCCACGCGGTGCCCTGCTTTGACCAACTTGTGTAAATACGTGTCTAAGGAATGGTGTGGAAAGCCGGCCAACTCGCTGGATGCGGCCGCGCCATTGTTTCTTTTGGTAAGGGTAATGCCCAATACGCGTGACGCTATGATGGCGTCCTCTCCAAATGTTTCGTAGAAATCTCCAACTCTAAATAACAAAACAGCATCGGGATATTTTTGCTTAATCGCCCGATGCTGTTGCATTAATGGTGTATCGTTACCTGATTTTGCCATGGCAACAAATATAACGATACGTGTATTAAAAAATCCTTGCTTTTATCGTCTGGCCCCTGGTCTGGCTGATGGCAAAGGCTTCCTCGGCAATTTGGCATCTCTTTGGGCTGCATGGTATACAAAGCTGGCTACAATAGTGGCCATTTGTTTTAAATCGTCTTCTATCAAATGGTCGTACACATCCATATTGCTGTGGTGGGTGCGGGTATCGTATTCAATAGGATCTTGAATAAATTGAAACCCTGGTAAGCCCACTGCATCAAAGGATTGGTGATCGGTGCCACCTGTATTGTTAATGGTCACTGCATGCGCGCCCAAATCTTTAAACGGTGCTAACCATGCTTTGAAAATGGGTCTACATGCTTCATTGCCTTGCAAATAAATGCCTCTGATTTTTCCTGTGCCATTGTCAATATTGAAATAGCCTGATAGTTTTTCGTGTCCGGGTAAAATATTCATATCGGCAGGATCAGCAAAGGTTTTTTTCACATAGCCTCTTGAGCCCCAAAGGCCTTGCTCTTCTGCACTCCACAAGCCAATGCGTATGGTGCGCTTAGTAGAAATATTCAACGCCTTAATAATGCGCATCACTTCCATCATCACGGCTGAGCCTGATGCATTATCGGTTGCACCTGTACCTGCCTGCCATGAATCTAAATGCGCCCCAATCATCACCACTTCATCTTTTAAAACAGGGTCTGTGCCTGGGATTTCGCCAATCACATTATAGCCCTGTAAATCCTTGGTGAAAAATTTGGTTTTCACATCCACGTCTAATTTCACGGGCGTGCCTGTTTTGGCGATGCGTAAAATGCTGTTGAACTCTTCAATGCCTAACGCAATGTCTAAAAAGTTTTCTGGATCAGTGCCTTTGTACGCACCACCACCTTGTGCAAACACTGTTCCATCATGGCTTCTAACGCCACCTGAACTCAACAAAGCCACTGCGCCTTCTGCTTTGGCCATTTCTTTTAAGAGGGCCATTACTCTGGCTGCTCCACCACCTCCGCGTTGTTGTGCCATGGCTTGTTGTTGTCTGCGTTGTGCAGCTGTATCCACGGGTCTTGGCGTTGGTGGGGCTGCTGCTTCCATGGCGGCCAATTGTTCGTCGGTATAGCGCACTGCATCGGCTTTAAAACTGTGCTTATAAGTTACCAGCTGATCCATCATCAATACTTTGCCTTTTAACTGGCCTGTGTATTTGCTGAGTTCTGCACTGTCTTTGGCACTGATCACCAATACTTCTGCATTTTGTAATTTCTTGTTGCCCGCTGTCCATGTTTTTGGATAAATCATGATGGGTCTGTAATATGGTGCGGTCATAGCCATATAGGATTTCTCTAATTCCCATCCCTTGCCAAACTCGCCCCAAGCGTCTAGTTCGGCTTTTTCTACCCCATAGGATTTGAGCGTATTGATGGCATAATTGGCAGCCCTTGCATAACCCGGCGAATTGGCCAATCGATTGCCACTCATATCGGTTAGGTTGAACGCAATGTCCATCACTTTTGAATTTTCCAATCCCTCTTTGCGGATTCGGTTGATGACTGCCTGGTCTACTGGCTCCGCTGTTTGCGAGAACGCCATAACAGGGCTGGCAATGGCTACAAGCCATGCGTGCTTTACAAATTGTCTCATATTGGTTTGTTTAAAAAAGGACTGTTAATGTAGTTTTTTTCTCCTACAAACCCGCAAAGATTATTTGAATGGATGGGTTTACCTTTGCGCCATGCGTAAATGGTTGATGCAAGAACTGAATCGTAAATCGGTAACCGATTTTAAAAATGCGCCCAAAACCCCGCTGGTAGTGGTGTTAGACAATGTGCGCAGCATGCACAATGTGGGGTCTGTATTTAGAACAGCCGATTCTTTTTTGATTGAAAAACTCTATCTCTGTGGATTTACGCCTCAACCGCCGCATCGCGATATTCATAAAACCGCTTTAGGCGCTACTGAAACGGTGGCTTGGTCGCATCATGCCAACACGGTGGATGTGGTGAACATGCTGCAAGCAGATGGCTATCAGGTATGGGCTGTTGAACAGGCAGAAGGAGCTGTGTATTTAGACCAGTTTGATCCTTACGCCAATACCAATGCTGCTGAAAACGCTGCGCCTAAATTGGCCATTGTGATGGGCAATGAAGTGGATGGGGTAGATGATGCTGTGTTAGATTGTTGTGATGGTTGTATTGAAATTCCACAACTAGGGGCCAAACATTCTTTAAACATTTCTGTGGCTGCAGGCATTATTATCTGGGCCATCACCGAGAAAGCTGTCTTTCACAAGTCTGCTTCGGTGTAATTATTTTATTAAACTTTTTTGACTTGACCACCGTAAAAAAATACCTCAGTCTCGTAAAATTTTCGCATACCATTTTCGCCATGCCCTTTGCATTGATTGGGTTTTGCTTGGCCATTCCGCAAGTGAGCCATACGAATGGTTCTGTTTCAGGCACTATGGCGGGCATCTTCACGCATGCCATGCTTGTGAAAGGATTGCTGGTATTGGTTTGTATGGTGACGGCCCGTAATGCGGCCATGGCGTTCAATCGCTATTTAGATCGGCATTTTGATGCGCTCAATCCGCGTACGGCCATTCGCGAAATTCCTGCGGGCATTTTATCGGCGGAGTCGGCTTTGCGTTTTGTGATTGGCAATAGTGTGGTTTTTGTAGTGGCTACTTGGTTCATTAATCCGCTT
>JAIXYL010000057.1 GCA_027490265.1 Sediminibacterium sp. | reverse complement strand
TTTAGTACCTGTTGTAGGTAAAAAGAATGGACTTAGATGGACGGTTGATTTGAATTTTTCTACCAACAGAAGTAAAGTGGTTGAACTGTCTGACGGCTTAACCAATTTGGTAATGGCCAATAGAAATGTCAGCATTGAAGCCAGAGTAGGTGAGCGTATGGGGGATATGTATGGTATTGGATTTGCACGCGTTCAAAATACCAATCCGAATGGCGCTTATTATGATGGCACAGGTAAGTTTGTTGGACAAATGGTCTTTAGTAATGGTCGTCCAGTAAGAACAACTGAACGAATCAAGTTAGGTAATTATAATCCAGATTGGTTAGCTGGTATCAGCAACACTTTCACTTATAATAATTTCAAATTAAGTTTCTTGTTTGATATTAGAATGGGTGGCGAATTATATTCACACACACAGACTGTAGGTCGTGAAGGAGGCATTATTGCAGAATCACTTGAAGGAAGAGCAGACGGCTATGATTTGACCAAGCCAGGTAATGGGGTGATAGGACAAGGCGTGATGGTGGTGAATGGACAATTTGTACCCAATGATGTTAAGCGTACCGCTAGAGAGTGGCATACCGCTTGGACTGCAGGTAGAAATATTGCTGAAGGTGTGATGTATGATGCATCTTTTGTAAAATTAAGAGAACTGCAAATTGGGTTTAATTTCCCAACGAGCTTGTTAAGTAAAACACCTTTCAAAGCAGCTACTTTAAGTTTTGTTGGCAGAAATTTAGCCCTTTGGTCAAATGTACCTCACGTTGATCCCGAAGTAATGTCTTATACTGGTGGTACTGCTTTACCAGGGATTGAATTCATGTCGATTCCTTCTTCAAGAAGTTATGGCGTAAACCTTAGTCTTAAATTCTAACCTATTAATTGACAATCATGAAAAGAATATATTTTGTCTTCACAGCATTTTCACTTTTGGTGTTGAATGCTTGTACCAAAGATTTTACAGAAGTAAATACCAACCCGAATATTCCTACCAAAGTAACCCCTGATTTATTGTTATCTGGTGTAATTAAAAGTGCAGTGAATGAACAAGTGGGCCAAGCTTGGGGAACTGGAAATTTGTTGGTGCAATACACCGCCAAGATTCAGTTTGTAAACGAAGACCGTTACCTGTGGGGTGAAAAGAACGGCATCTGGTCTAATGTGTATGGCAATATGCGCAATGTGCAAAATATGATTGACTTGGCTAGTAGCAATACACCAGTGCAACAAAACTATTTAGGTGTTGCATTGATTTTAAAAAGCTGGTTATTTTCTTTAGCTACAGATGCGTATGGTGATATTCCTTATTCAGAAGCTGTGAAAGCCAAAACCAATGGCATTTATTTGCCCAAATATGATACACAAGAGGAGATATATGCTGGGTTGTTAGCTGACTTAAAAAAAGCCAATGAGATTTTGGGCACTAGTAACGAAACCATTTCTGGAGATATCTTATTTAATGGTTCTGTTGTTAAATGGAAAAAGTTGGCCAATTCATTGCGCTTGCGTTTGCTGATGCGTTTGTCTAAAAAGCGATCAGTGAATGCAGACATGCAAGCCATTATTGCGAATGCAGTGCAAAACCCTATTATGACATCTAATGATGACAATGCAGAGCTGAGATATTTAGCGGATGTGCCTGCTAACCAATGGCCTTTGTACAGCGCTCGTGTAGGGTCATTTGATGAAATTAGAGTTAGTAAAACATTAAGCGATCGCTTAAATGCCATTAACGACCCAAGATTAATGGTGTTCGGCAGACCTTCTCAATCTTCTGTTGCAGCTGGAACGCCTAGGATTGAAGGCATACCAAATGGATTGGGCGATGTGGCAGCATTAAATTTTAATGGCGGACCGCAAGGTGTTTCAAGAGTTGGGTATACTTACGCCTGTTTAGTGTGTAATGACAATAACCAAGCACCTCCTTTGCCCAATATCGCTAGAGGTATTATTATGAACTATTCTGAACTACAGTTCATTTTAGCTGAAGCGGCCGAGAAGGGGATGATTACTTCAAGTACAACAGCAGAGACGTTTTATCTAAATGGGGTACAATCTAATTTTGCTTATTATGCCGCCATGGTTCCATCCGCATACGGCATTACTGTAATGCCAGCTGCATCTTATTATACACAACCCGCAGTAGCGTATACTGGTACTAGTACAGAGAAATTGGGAAAAATTGCCTTACAGAAATGGGTGTCTTTATTCTTTACCGGTCTTGAAGGCTGGTTTGATTGGAGAAGAACTGGATTGCCAGTGATTGTGCCTGGTCAAGACAATTTAAACAACAATCGTGTACCAGTTCGATTCATCTATCCTTTAGCAGAGCAAGCATTAAACGCAACCAATAGAGCTGCAGCTGTTACCAGACAAGGGGCAGATGATATCAATACTTTAGTATGGATTGCCAAATAATTTTTTCTCAGTTTTAGTTTTAGTTCAATGAGGTGCGTGCGAGAGCATTCACCTCATTTATTGTTTTATCCTTTAACTTTATCGCATGCGTCATATTCTATTAAGCTGTTTTTTATTTGGGCTATCGGCAATCTCGTTTTCGCAACAACCCAAAGCAATATCTGTATTAGAAGTGCCAGGTAAATTTGAATACGCACGTATTCAAGAAAAGGGTACCTCAGTATTACCAAGTGGCCGTTATATTAAACCAGCGGGTGAAATGCTTCGGATTTCACATGATCCTTTTGGCATGCGTATTTCTTCGGATGGTAAAAAAGCCATCACCTTACATAATGGCATATTTACCATTATTGATATTGCCACAATGGGTACTACACGTGTACCTTCTTATGATAAAAAAATCACTTCTCCTTTTTCAAATGGCTCTTTTTTGGGGGTTGACTTTGGCGTAACTGACCATATTGTGTATTTAAGTGGTGGTGATAACGGCGCAGTATTGGTTTATGATATTCAACAGATGAAACGACTGGATTCTATTTCTTTGAATGGCCGTTTTGGAAATGTATTGTTTGAAGACAGTTTCACTTCAGATTTATTGTTTAATGAGTCAACGAATGAATTATTGGTTTTAGACCGAGCCAATTATCGATTGGTCAGGATCAATCTACAAACCAAAAAAATCGTAGCATCCATACCTTGTGGTCGATTGCCATTTGGCTTATCAATCAGTCCGGACAAACGGTATGCTTTTGTTGCCAATGTGGGCATGTATGCTTATCCATTAATTGAAGGCATGACTGAAAAGAATGCTGATTCAATGATGATTAACCGCCATCCTTATGGAGACAATACCAAAGAATCTATCAACGGTACTGTTATTGATGGAAAAAAAATTCCTGGTGTAGGCAGTCCGCTCTCTCCAGAAGCGATGAGTGTATTTGTGATTGATTTGGCGAGTAATAAAGTATTGAGTAAGATAAAAACGGGTCATCAAATAGGCGAACTCATTGAAGACATAGAAGTAGTGGGCGGTGCCAGTCCTAATTCAATTGCCGTTGGAAAAAAATACGCCTATATTTCCAATGCCACCAATGACAATATCACTATTATTGATTATGCTACGCAGAAAATTGTGGGACATATCCCCATTAAAGTGCATGCCGCTATTGACCAATATCGTGGCTTATTGCCCTTTGGTATTACACTTAGCAAAGACGAATCAACTTTATATGTTGCTTTACTAGGGTTTAATGCGGTAGCAGTAATTGATGTGGCAACCCAAAAAACAGTGGGCTTGATTCCAACAGGTTGGGGGCCTTCAAGGGTGATGTTAAACAATCAAGAATCAGAATTATACATTATTACCGCAAGAGGCTTGGGAGCAGGACCGAATGGTGGGATGGGTTTTAAAAAACCTATTCAAGGAACGTTTATTAGTGATATTCAGTTGGGCTCTTTTCATAAAGTGCCCATGCCAACTAAAGCACAGCTGGCAGATTACACGGCAACAGCATTGTCCAACACATTTTTTAAATCTGTTGTATCACTGAACAACAATCCATTGCCACCCGTGCCTGGTGTGTATGAAAGTCCTATCAAACATATTGTTTACATCACCAAGGAAAACAGAACATACGATGAAGTATTTGGACAAATCAAATATGCCAAGGGTGATAGCACTTTGGCAAGATTTGGCGTCAACAACGCTTATACTTTATTGCCTGCTCAAAGAGAAAAATTTAAAGGGTTGCGCGTGAGTCCCAATCACCATAAAATTGCACAGCAATTTGCATTCAGTGATAATTTTTATTGTGACAGTGATGCCAGTATACATGGTCACCACTGGATGATGGGGGTCATTCCTAATGAATGGGTTGAAACCAATTCAAGTGTGAGTAAAACCGCTAAGTTGTTTTCAACTGCTCCGGGCAGAAGATTCCCTGGATCAACAGGGAGCATGGATCCAGAAGATTTTGCAGAAGCAGGGGGTATTTGGGAAGCTTTTGAAAGAACCAAAAAATCATTTTATAATTTCGGAGAAGCCAATGAAACCGCCCATGTTAGAGAAGAGTGGTATGATACTGCAACAGGTGCTGGTCATAGTGTGATGGTGCCCATGCAAAATGCTTTATTCACCAGAACCAGTCAACACTATCCTGGCTATAATACCAATATACCAGATCAGTACAGAGCCAATCAATTTGAAAAAGAATTTACTAAAAAATGGATTGTAGGTAAAGAAGCGTTGCCAGCTTTAATCACCATTCAATTGCCCAATGACCATATTGCGGGTGCTAGACCTGAAGATGGTTATACCAGTGCGCATTCGTTTATGGCAGACAATGACTTGGCCTTGGGTAGAATCTTGCACTTTTTGTCTAGAACACCTTATTGGAAAAATATGTTGGTGATTGTTACCGAGGATGACCCGCAAGGTGGTGTTGATCATATTGATGCCCATCGATCTATTTTGATGATGGCTGGACCATATGTAAAACGTGGACATCTCAGTAAAACCCATGCAAATTTTGGTTCTATCTTAAAAACGATTTACAATATTACTGGGGTGCCGTATGTTAACCAATACGATGTTACGGCATCGTTGCTGCAAGATTTTTTTACTGACCAACCCGATTTCACGCCTTATACGCTAGAGATGCACGATACCCGTATTTTTGACGTCAATAAGGCGATGAAAAAATACAAAACAACCATTGATTGGGAAAAAATTAAGAAGGGGCCTGAGATGGATAAATTGGAAGACATGCGCGCCGATCATTATAAGCAACAAAAACGGAATAGAATTATCAAATAGTTTTTATGAAAATTTCACTGGGCATTTTTTGCAGTTTGATGATTAGTCAATTGGCTGCGCAAACAGACACAGCTGTGCAATTAAAAGACGTAACGGTTACAGCCACAAGACATTACACTACGGCTTTGTTAAGTCCATATTCAATTTCAAAATTATCCAATCATGCCATCGAACAATTTCAAGCCAGAACCACACCTGAAGCATTAGTGGGTACTGCTGGCGTTTTTTTGCAAAAGACCAATCATGGCGGAGGCTCACCTTTTGTAAGGTCTTTAACAGGCAATCAGAATTTATTGATGATTGATGGCATTCGGCTGAACAATGCCACTTACAGGTATGGTCCTAATCAATATTTTAATACCATTGATTTGTTTGGGGTACAATCAATTGAAGTGGCAAAGGGTACGGGTTCGGTTCAATATGGTTCAGATGCCATGGGCGGTGTGATTCAAGTGTTTACCAAGGATCCTGCGTTTTCCGAAAAGGCCAAATGGTCCGGCAATATTTTGGGTAGGGTATTGAGTCAGGATGCTGAATACTCTGGAAGAGCAGAACTAATTTACAGCAGTTCTAAAACAGCATTTCAAGTGGGGTATACCAATAGACAATTTGGCGATTTGCCAGGTGGTCGTTCAACTGGTGTTCAACAACCAAGTGGCTATGCTGAAAATGCATTTGATGTAAAATTCAAATGGCAATTAAACCCTCACTGGTTATTAACGGCGGCGCACCAACAAGTGCAACAAAAACAAGTACCACTGTATCATCGTGTGGCGTTAGAAAATTTTGCTTATTATAATTTTGAACCACAGAAGCGCCAATTAAGTTATCTAAAATTGGAAGGACAAACCCAGCAAGCATTGTTGTCTAAAATTAGTGTCACTGCCTCTTCACAGTTGAATCAAGAACGCAGAAATTATTGGCGTAATGGCAATGCCAATCGGTTTGTTGAAGACGATAAAGTGCATACGTTGGGGTTCACCACAGATATCTATTCCGTATTCAATCGCAATTGGACAGCCAATTCAGGGATTGAGTTTTATGCTGATAAAGTCAACAGCAGTAAGCAGCAAATAACCATTGCGAGTGGGGCCATTCAAAACCAACGCGGTTTGTATCCGAATGATGCACGCATGCAAAATATTTCTTTGTACAGTTTGCATCATTTGCGAATGGGGAAATGGGTATTTGAAGCAGGGGCTCGATTCAATGCATTAACCATTGATGTGGATACGGCTTCTGTTAAGCCCTCTTCACTGGTGTTCAATGCGGCTGCATTGTACCAACTCACCAATCAACAATCGGTTTACTTGTCTTATAGCACAGGCTATCGTGCACCCAATATTGATGATATGGGTACATTGGGGTTGGTGGATTTTAGATTCGAAGTACCTGCCTATGGATTAAAACCAGAGAAAACTTTTAATACCGAGATAGGCTATAAGTTTCAAAACAAATCGGTACAATGGTCGGTAGCATTGTATTATATGCATTTAACCAATTTGATCAATCGTGTGCAAGTCATCGGTCAGCAAATTGGTGGTTACAATGTTTACATTAAAGAGAACAATCAAGAGTCTTATATCCGTGGGTTTGAGTACGATTTGCAAATAGCCATCACCCCGCAATTAATTTTCAACAGCAATGGGGCCTATGCTTTTGGACAAAATACCAGTAGAAACGAACCAATGAGGCGCATTCCGCCGATGCATGGCAGAACTTTTTTGCAATGGAAACATCCAACAGTCGATTTAACGGTTGAGTACCAATATGCTGGTTTGCAAAATCGTTTGGCACAAGGGGATAAGGACGATAATCGCATTTCAAAGGGAGGAACACCCGGTTGGGGTATTATGCATTTACACGCTGGGAAATCTTTTGGGACAATACAATTGCGATCTGGCATTGTGAATCTTTTCAACACAGATTATCGCATGCATGGAAGTGGTATCAATGGTATGGGAAGGAATGTGTATATTTCTGCCCAATTTAGGTTTTAATGGAACATTTGCTGAAAGCCCTTGCTTTAACGTTAAAAGGGGATCTGTATTACAATCAAACTGCGGCACATCAAGTGCAATTAATGGCGTATTCCACTGATGCATCTGTGTATCAGGAAAAGCCATTGGCTGTAGCCATTCCTCATCATGTTGAAGATATTCAAACACTGGTGTCTTTTGCGAACCAGCATCAAATCACCATTATTCCAAGAGCAGCAGGCACTTCATTGGCTGGTCAAGTGGTGGGCAGCGGATTGGTGGTAGATATATCTAAGCATTTTAATCAAATGATTGAAGTGAATGTTGAAGAGCGTTGGTGTAGAGTGCAGCCCGGCGTTATTAGAGACGATTTAAACCATTACCTAAAGGGATTTGGGCTGATGTATGGGCCAGAAACCTCTACAGCCAATAGAGCGATGATTGGCGGGATGGTGGGCAACAATTCCTGTGGTTTGCACAGCATCGTATGGGGATCGGCCCGTGATCATTTATTAGAAGCTACCGTTGTATTGAGTGATGGGTCTTTGGCTGTTTGGGGGAATACTGATTTGGATACGGCCATTCAAAAAGATGGACAAGAAGGCGAAATGTATCGCGCCATTTTTGAATTACTCAATGATGCCCATCACCAACAATTAATTGCCACTCATTTTCCAGCAAAATCAGTAGTAAGGCGCAACACAGGGTATGCATTGGATGCACTTTTACATTTGCAGCCTTTCAATGCAGCTGGTGCACCATTTAGTTTATGCCCATTGCTGGCTGGATCCGAGGGAACCTTGGCTTTTATTACAGAAATCAAATTGAATCTCTTGCCCTTGCCTCCCAAAGAGATTGGGATGGTGGTGGTGCATTGCAGTTCACTCATTGAATCCTTGCACGCCAATATTGTTGCGTTAAAGCACCAGCCAATGGCTTCCGAGTTAGTGGACAAAATGATCATGGATTTTACCATCGGGCATCCTGAATACCAAAAGAATCGCTTCTTTATAGAGGGTGATCCTGCGGCATTGTTGATGGTTGAATTCATGGCCAATGACCAAGCAACTTTGCAACATCAAATGGATGGTGCTATTGCTGCTTTAAAAGCAGCAGGGTTAGGGTATGCCTATCCTGTTTTATACAATGCCGATACCAAATATGCTTGGGATATCAGAAAAGCAGGGCTTGGCTTGCTCAGAAATTTACGTGGTGACGCACAGCCTGTTAACTTAATTGAAGATTGCGCAGTGTCAACCGATGACCTGCCTTACTATATAGAAGAATTGCAAGTGATATTACAACAACATGGTGTACAAGCCTCGTATTATGCCCATGCAGGGGCAGGGGAATTGCATGTTGAACCCATCATTAATTTAAAATCTGAAGCAGGCGTAAAGCAGTTCAGATCAATCCTTAAAGAAACAGCTGCATTGGTTAAACGATACAATGGATCTTTATCAGGGGAACACGGAGATGGCAGATTAAGAGGCGAGTTTATTGCCGCCATGGTGGGCGATGAAGTGTATGACTTGTTCAAGCAAGTAAAAAAAATATTTGACCCTAAAGGCATTTTCAATAAAGGAAAAATTACGGATACGCCGGCCATGGACACGCATTTTAGAATGCATCAGGGCGAGCAACCGAGTGTTGGTAAAACCTTGTTTGATTTTTCTGCTAACGATGGCATTTTAAGATTGGCTGAGAAATGTTCAGGCTCTGGAGATTGTAGGAAATCAGCCATTAGTGGGGGATTAATGTGCCCGAGTTTTATGGCCACTAGAAGTGAACAACATACCACTCGTGCCAGAGCGAATGTGTTAAGACAATTTTTAAGCAACCCCAATGATTTGGCACCCTATAATCATACAGAAATAAAAGATGCCATGGACCTTTGTTTAAGTTGCAAAGGTTGTAAAATAGAATGTCCTTCAAGTGTAGATATTACAAAGATGAAGGCTGAATTTTTACAGCATTATTACGATGCCAATGGGGTGCCTTTTCGGTCTAAGTTGGTAGGCAATTTTGCAGCCCAAATGCGATTGGCCTCAGTATTTAGACCCATTTATAATTTTATTTTTGGCACACCAGCATTGCGTCAACTGGCGAATCAATTGGTGGGATTTCATCCCAAACGTTCAATGCCTTTATTAGGGCCATTTCAATTGAAGCAATGGCATCGCAAACGTCAAGTGACTCATGCACGAAAACTTTATTTTTTCTGCGATGAATTCACGAATTTTTTAGACAGTGCTATAGGACAAAAAGCCATTTTACTTTTAGAAGGGTTGGGGTATGAAGTGGTCATACCAGATCATCTAGAAAGTGGGCGCTCATATTTGTCGAAGGGATTGGTTAGAAAAGCTGCAGCAATTGCCAATCAAAATATTGTTAAGTTAGCATCACTTGTTTCAGAAACAATGCCTATTGTTGGGATTGAACCCTCTGCTTTGCTAACCTTGCGAGACGAATATCAAGATTTAGCGAGTCCAGAAAATAAGTCAGCCGCAATCCACCTTGCAAAATATAGTTTTACTATTGAAGAGTTTATTGCCAAAGAAATAAAAGCAGGACATATTCAAGCCGATGCATTCACCAACGATGCCAAACATATTTTGATTCATGGCCATTGTTATCAAAAAGTATTGTCTTCCCAAAATTATAGTAAGGAGATATTGTCTTTGCCAAAGCATTATACAGTTGAATTGATTCCATCGGGTTGTTGTGGTATGGCGGGTTCATTTGGTTATGAAACTGAACATTACGAGGTGTCTCAAAAAGTAGGTGAGTTGGTTTTATTCCCAGCTGTTCGCAATAAAGCCAGTGAAACCATTATTGCTGCGGCAGGTACTTCTTGTAGGCACCAGATTAAAGATGGCACACAGGCATATGCGTTGCATCCTGTGGAGATTTTGTATGATGCGCTCAATAAATAAATTCATCCAATACCGACCATCGTCTTTTTTGCCACTTATCCATTTTGGCCGCTTCATTGCAGCTTTTTTGGCTTTATTTTCCAACGGTTTTATCAATAAAGCCTCCTAACTAGAAAATACTGCTTCATGAGACGAATCATTCAATTGATGCTATTGGCCATTGGCCTATTGGGTTCCTTGCGTTCTATTGCACAGACGACCATTTCGGGAATGGTGAAATCCCCTGAAAAATTGAACGCAGAAGGCGCTATTGTAACCCTAATACAATCAAAAGATAGTGTATTGGTAAAAGCAGTGTTAACGGATAGTATTGGTCAATTTGAAATCATCACTAACAAAACAGGCTTAATGATGATCACGGTGGTATACCAAGGTGCTGCAAAATATTACAGTCAACCTATTAATCTAGTGGGGGCTCAACAGACCATTAAACTGGCATCCATTCAATTATTACCGAAAATGGGCAATACCCTGGATGAAGTAATGGTCGCCAGTAAATTGCCATTTGTCGAGAAAAAAATTGATCGAACAGTGATTAATCCAGATGCATTGATTTCAAATGCTGGAACGAATGCACTTGAGGTTTTAGAAAAATCCCCAGGGGTACAAGTAGACATCAATGGTAATATCAGTTTAAGAGGAAAACAAGGGGTGATGGTGTTTATAGATGATAAACCCACATATTTAACAGCAGTTGACTTAGCCAATTATTTACGGTCATTGCCTTCAAGTACTTTGGCAACCATTGAAATTATGACCAACCCGCCAGCCAAATACGATGCAGCAGGCAATGCCGGTATCATTAATTTGAAATTAAAACGTACCAAGACAAAGGGGATCAATGGCAGTTTTAATACCAGCTATGGACAAGGGGTGTATGCTAGAACGAACAACAGTTTTAATTTAAACTATCGCATCAATAAAATCAATTTTTTTACCAATCTGAGTTATAATATTAATCAGTCTTTTCAAGATTTATTTATTGAACGCCAGTATTTTAAGCCCAATACAACGGTCTTGAATTCTACATTTAACCAAAATTCTTTTATTCAACGTGTTTCAAAAGGATTCAATGGGAAAGTGGGTTTTGATTATTATATCAATCCAAAAGCCACTTTTGGTTTGGTGTTAAATGGGTTTGTTAATCAAAACAACACCACCACTACTAATAAGGCAATAGTAGGGGATGGCAGTGCACAATTGCAGTCGTTGGTTCAGGCATTTAGTCCATCCAAACGACAATTCAACAATCAGTCTGCCAACTTAAATTACACGTATAAGCTCAATGGACGTGGACGAGAAATTTCTGCTAATGCAGATTATGTTGGTTACCATGGCGTAACCGATCAATATTTATTGAATAGTATTTTTGATGCCAACAATAATTTTGTTTCCAAAACAAATTTAATCAGCGATTTGCCCTCAGACATTGATATATGGGCCATTAAAGTGGATTACTTAAATCCAATTAAGAATGGTGGGCGTTTTGAGGCTGGCATGAAATCAAGTTATGTGAATACCAATAATATTGCTAATTTTTTTGATGAAGCCAATGGGTTTCAATTGCCGAATTATGACTTTTCTAATCATTTTTCTTACAAAGAGAATATTAATGCGGCCTATATTAATTATAGTTTCAATCGCAAGAAATTTTCATTTCAAACTGGGTTAAGATTTGAAAATACCAATATCAAAGGGAATCAATTGGGTAACCCTCAACGTCCTGACTCGAGCTTTACAAGACAATACAATAATTTATTCCCTACAGTCTTTATGTTGTATCGGGTAGACTCTTCTGGTAAGCACCAACTAGGATTAAGTATTGGTAGAAGAATCAATCGCCCTGACTACCAATCAATGAATCCGTTCACCTATCCTTTAGACCGATTTACTTTATATTCTGGTAATCCGTATTTGCAGCCTACGTTTTCGCAGAACATAGAATTGTCGCATACCTACAAAAACCGATTCACTACTGCTTTTGAATTTACTTATGTGAAAGATGTCATCAGCGAAACCATTCAACAAGAAAATGGTATTTTTTACAGCAGACCCGGAAACCTGGGTCAACAATTTTCTTATAGCCTATCATTTAATGGGGCGTTTAATCCAACAAAATGGTGGGTACTTCAAGTGTATTCTGAACTAACCTACAATGATTTTAGGTCAACCATTTATGGGCAGCAATTGAACAATAGTGGAAGTTTTTGGTTCATCAGCCCAACCAATCAATTTGTGTTAAATAAAAAATGGTCTGCTGAATTATCTGGAACTTATACCAGTAGTGTGGTCACTGGGCAATTTATCACCATTCCTGTATGGACAATGCGCATGGGGCTTTCGGTAAAAATTTTAAAAGATATGGGGTCGTTGAAATTTACGTTAAACGATATGTTTTATTCTAATCAGCCTGGAGGCGATATTTTAGCCGTTGCAAATTCAACTGCCAATTGGAAAAGCTTTTTAGATACGCGCGTTGGCACCATTGCATTTAGTTACCGTTTTAATAAAGGTAAAAGTTTAAATGCGCGCAATACAGGTGGTACAGATGCAGAAAAAGGACGGGTGAAATAGTGTAATCTTTCGCCTAATTTTTTATAGTTGTTAGAAATTTTCAACCAATTGGTTCATTGATTGTAATTGCAGTATTACACGACTATAATTTGTAATAGTATGAACCAAATTGAACAATTAAAATCTGACTTAGCTAGCACCAGAGAAGCCCTTTTAGCACATCCTGTTTATGCGAGTATTACCGATATTGAGGGGTTGAAACATTTTACACAATCTCATGTATTTGCCGTTTGGGATTTCATGAGTTTGTTGAAATCATTGCAAATTAATTTAACCTGCGTAACACTGCCTTGGATGCCGCGCGGATTAGCCAATACCCGATTTTTAATCAATGAAATTGTGGCTGGTGAAGAATCTGATGTAGACGAAGCGGGCAATAGAATCAGTCATTTTGAATTGTATTTAAGAGCTATGAAGCAAATGGGGGCAAACACTGAATTGCTGGATATTTTGTTTGCACAAATTCAATCTGGGAAACCCATTCAACAAGCCATTACTGATGCGGCTATACCTTCAGAAGTAAAAACCTTCTTGAAATTCACATTTGATATCATTGAAAATCATCCCATACATGTTCAAGCAGCCGTGTTCACTTTTGGCAGAGAGGATTTAATTCCTGATATGTTTTTGAAAATCTTGGATAAAATCTATGCGGATTATCCAGAAAAAGTATCCATTTTCAAATATTACATTGAAAGACATATTGAAGTAGACGGAGGTCATCACAGTCAATTGGCAACAGAAATGGTAGAAACTTTATGTGGTGATGATGCACAAAAGTGGGCTGAAGCCACTGCGGCTTCAATTCAATCTTTACAAGTAAGAACTCGTTTGTGGGATGGGATTGTTCATGGTCTATGAAAGGTGATTGGTAAAACCTTTATTTAAATGTCTATATTCATGAGGTGAAAGACCAACTTTTTGTTTAAATAGCCGTGTAAAATGTTGCGGATATTTAAAGCCCAGTTCCATTGATATTTCATTAATGTTTTTATTGGTTTCAAACATTCGTTTCTTGGCGGTTTCTATAGTTTTATTTTGGAGATAGTCTTTGGCGGATTGCCCTGTTTCTTTTTTAAAGAGGTCCCCAAAATAATTGGCCGATAAATGGAGTGCTTGTGCAAAGTATGCAACGGTTGGTATTCCAACTTGTTGAGGTTGATCCGAATTGAAATAGTCATTTAACATTTTTTCAAATTGCACCAGCAGTCCTTTATTGATATTCTCTCTAGTAATAAATTGGCGATCATAAAAACGTTGACAATAGTCTAAAAACAATTCAATATTTGCTGCAATTAATTTTTTACTGTGTTTATCTATCGGTTGATTTAGTTCAAACTGAATTTTTTGAAATGAGTAAATAATCATTGCTCGTTCATCTTCTGATAAGTGAAGCGCTTCGTTGGTTTCATAATCAAAGAATTGATAATCATTTATACGTTTACCCAATGCGGTGCCCAACAAAAAGTCCGCATGGAAAATAAGACCATATCCCATGGGTTGATATGGTTCTGATGGTTTTTGCATTTCCATTACCTGGCCTGGTGCAAAAAAAGCCAATGTTCCTGCTTGATAATCGTATAGATGACGACCATATTTCATGTCTCCACATTTTACATCTTTTAAGTAGATGCAATACATTCCATATTGAAATTTGATGCTGGTGACATTCCCCCAATCTCGTAAACTCGCTTTTGAGAAATCAATAACCGTTACCAACGGATGCAGAGTTTTGTGGTTATTATCTGCATTGTATTGACTGATATTGTTGATAGGGTATTTGTATTCCATGACTTTCATTTCTTCACCTAAAATAGTCAATGCTTTCAAGCTGTTACGCTTTACTGCCATTTATAAGTAAAAATGGTAGGTAAAACAGTAATTTTTATACTTGATTTGAAGCTTAATCAAAGAGATTTGTATAATGAAAACTAAAATTACTTTCCTTTTATTAACCATTTTATGCATTGGTACTGCATCCGCTCAATCAGATAATGAGATCATTCAACTTTCTGCCAAAAAATGGCAATGGATGTCTGATAAAAACGTAGATTCACTTAATGTTCTATTCCATGAAAAAAGCGATTTTGTGCATATGGGTGGAACTTGGGGGAAGGGCAGAGAAATTGATATTATTAAAGGTGGTTTTATCTGGTATAAAAAAGCGGAAGTGTACAGCAGCACCGTTAAATTTTTTGGTAATACCGCAGTGTTATTAAGTGATATTGATTTAGTGGCAGTTGTAGGTGGAAATGATGCTATTAATGGGTTTATGGTCACTGAAGTTTATGTAAAAGAAAATAAACATTGGTTATTATCTCAGTTGACTTTTTCTAAATTGGCAAGACCGGTAAAATTGAAATAATTTTCATTAAATAGTTTGGTTATGGCAAAGTTTCAACTAATGATTAATGGGAAGTCCATGCAGGTAGATGTAGATCCTTCTACGCCTGTTTTATGGGTTTTGCGTGATCACTTACAATTGGTAGGCACTAAATATGGTTGCGGTGTAGGAGCTTGTGGCGCATGTACCATTCATTTAAATGGTCGTGCCTTAAGATCTTGCCAATTGCCAATATCTGCAGTTGGAACACAAGCTATTACTACTATTGAGGGAATTGTTTCTGCAGGTAAAGAGATGCATCCGGTTCAAAAAGCTTGGCTTGAATTAGATGTAGCACAGTGTGGTTATTGTCAAACTGGTCAAATTATGTCTGCAGTGGCTTTGTTAAAAAGCAACCCCAATCCAACAGAAACAGAAATAGAATCTGCAATGACAGGAAATATTTGCAGGTGTGGAACCTATTTAAGAATCAAAGCAGCTATTCAACAAGCAGCTAAATCATCTAACAAATAATTTTTAGCAAATGAAAAACGCAAAGAATCATCAAAGCAGACGTTCATTCCTAAAAGTTACTTCTTTAACTGGAGGTGGAATGATGATTGGTTTTAGTTGGTTTGCTAATTTAATTCCCAATGAAGCTATTGCTCATACACAGGATAAAGAGAATTGGGTGGAATTAAATGGGTTCATAAAAATCACCCCAGATAACCAAGTTAAAATATTCAATCCGAATCCGGAATTTGGAACGAATGTAATGACTTCGCTTCCCATGATGGTGAATGAAGAATTAGAAGCAGATTGGAGTAAAGTAATTGTTGAAATGGGGGATTACGATACACCTCGATTTAAAAATCAATTTACAGGAGGTAGTAGAGCCATGGCAATGGCTTGGAGGCCTTTAAGAACCGCTGGTGCAACAGCTAGACTGATGTTAATGCAAGCTGCTGCAAATGAGTGGGGTGTTTCAGTGTCTGAGCTCACTGTTTCTAAAGGGGTAGTGATGCACCAAGCATCGAATAGATCTGCTAATTATGGGTCATTGGCCACTGCTGCAGCTAAACTGCCGAAACCTGAAAAAGTAAATCTAAAAAAGCCATCTGAGTTTACTTTGTTGGGTACCGCACAGAAAAATAAAGTGGGCAAACAAATAGTAGGTGGGGAGTCTCTTTTCACTATTGATTATCAAATGGAAGGGATGTTGATTGCAATGGTTATTCATCCTCCTGCTTTTGGTATGGAACTCAAATCTTTTGATGCAAGTGAAGCGTTAAAAATGCCAGGCATTAAAGCCGTTTTTGATTTTCAAGTTTACAAGGATGGATATGCTAAAGCTGGTTTTGACACCAGGGCTTTTAATAAATTAATTGCTGTAGTTGGAAATTCTACTTGGGAAGTAATGAATGCCAGAAAGAAAGTGGTTGCTCAATGGGAACCTTTTCAATCTCAAAAAGATACAGTAATGAC
>JAIXYL010000115.1 GCA_027490265.1 Sediminibacterium sp. | reverse complement strand
CCTGCAAATATGCTTGAAACCATCTTAACATCCAATTGGATATTGAAAGTAGCCACGATTGGTGATGCATTAGAGCAAGGATTTACCAATGTAAAAAATAATGCACAACTCATCAATACCCTTAGAAAATCGGATATGCAATTGATGCGTGCAGATAACGCCTATGTAACCCGCGCAGGTGCGAATAGTGTGCATTTTTTATTGCCACGCCAATCCGTTACAATAACAAGTCAAAACTATTTACAAGATTGTATCGCCTCTGGAGCGCCCTTAAATGCAATGGGGGCTTATGCTTATTATCATCAACAAGCATTGCTAAAAGCCCGACTATACGCATCACTTCCGAAAGATCATGACAATAAATCTGCTTTATTAATGGGCGCCATGGCAGATGAAGCATTTGCCATTCATTTCTTACAAGATGCTTTTGCAGCAGGACATACCGCCGGATCATGGGGTAATGCATCACAACAAAAAGGCACACATGATTATTATAATGAACATGGTCTTGCAGTGGACACATGGGATGGAAAAAAACAGGTAGTTCATGGGGATGCGTATTTAAAAAAAGAGGGGGGGGCATTAACTGCCCAAACAGTTGCTCAAAGCTTAGCACAGGTTTTAGCATCCATTACCGTACCCGAACTAAATGAGCCCAAACAAATCAGTGCTTCAGCAGACAGTTTTAATATTTGCAGCAATTTGGTCATGCCAACCACGCAATACGATTTGCCTCGCATCACGGCAATTTTTCAAACAACCATTATACCCGGTTTAGCCAATGGAGATGGCGCACTTCCTAGATTTAGAGCCGAGATTGGCAGTTTTATTGGGGTCTCAACCGCATTAATTGGCAGTAGCCTTTCAGGTGGATTTGCACAAAATCAAAATACCATTGGGAGTATGGCCGGAATAGAGGGCAATATTCGATTTGGGATTGGCTTAAACGGCGTTTTAAATCAATCTGGTGATGGCTTGGCCTTTATACAATTTGGGTGGAGACAAGATGGTGCATCCAGTAATAATATCATCAATACGAATCCATCTGTGTTAGCGTCAAACGCCATTACATCGGCTATTCCTGCAAGAGCGGGTTATAATATTCGTATTCGTATGCCATTCTATTTAATACCTGGTGATTTATTATTGGCTATTCCAGCATTGCTATTTACGTCTCCAAATACATTAAGTAAAATGGGTGTTGCCGCAGTGAATGGTGGATTAGTGCCTTGGCAATCAGTGATCAGCACCAAAATTGGCAGATTCCAAATGGTCTTGGGTAGAGAAGTAGGGATTACATTATATGGATTAAGATCGCCGCGAGATTATATGCTCGTGCCAACAGCCAATAGCTCTGTGGCAGTAGAGTATCGATCTACTAAACTAGAATTTCCATTTCTTGAATACAGACCTACGCGAAGATTTTCGCAAGACCAAACATCAAGTTTACTGATTCAATTAAGTGCTGGCGTAGATATGCCTTACAAAGCCCAATCCATCTTTCCAATAGGCGAACCAACCCCAGCATTAAAACCCATTTGGTTCACGAGTATCAGACTTTTATTTAATTGGCGACATTATTTGTAAAAGACAATCGTGTTTCAATAATAATTGATTCAATTCATGGGTTTCAACTAAAAATCCATCGTGCCCAAAATCGGATTGAATCACCTCATGAATGGCATTGGGTATATACTCTGCCATTAACATTTGGTCTGCTACAGGAAATAACCAATCAGAGCTAATGCTGACCACGATGGTCTTTGCTTTGATAGATGACAATGCCGAACGGATGCCATCACGTCCTCTGCCAACATCATGCAAGTCCATCATTTGTGTTAGTCGATAATAAGACCATGCGTTAAAACGATTGGCTAATTTTTGACCTTGATAATACTGATAGCTGCTGGCTTTAAATGTTTTGGCTGTGATGGGTTGATCGGGTTCATGCAGATCAAATTGTGATAGATTGTATATGTCTGGTGTTCGATACGATAAGAGGGCAATGCTTCTTGCAAGTTTTAATCCCTCCAGACCCGCAGTATCTGATGCCGACTTAAAAGTTGGATCATTGTCAATGGCCCATCGTTGCGAGGTATTAAAAGCAATGCCCCAGGGCGAATGTTGTGCATTGGTAGCAATGGGCACAATGGATGTAAACAAGTCTGGTTCTGTGATGGCCCATTCAATTAATTGCTGCCCGCCTAAAGAACCACCAATTCCCAATTCAATTTGTGTTATGCCTAATGCATTTTTTAATAATTGAAACGCTTTGACAACATCACGATTGGTTAGAATAGGAAATTGCTGGTAGTATGGCCGATTCAACTTTGGATGTATTGACAAAGGACCAGTACTACCATAACAACTGCCTAGTATGTTTACACAAATCAAAAAATAAGTTTGCGTATTAAAAGCAGGATTTTGCTTTAACAAGGTATCCCACCAATCTGAAGGATCACTGTTTCCAGTTAATGCATGAAAAAACCAAATCACATTATTGCGCGCTTCATTTAACTGACCTGCACAATGATAGGTCAAATTTAATTCTGCTAATTCAAAACCAGATTCAGTTACAAACGCATGTTCAGATCTAAATAAATGACTTTGAAACATGATTAACCCAATACTAATGAAGCCTGTAAAACAGATTGAAACGCTTGTTCAAAATCAGCTTTAATGTCTTCAATGTATTCAATCCCAACACTGACCCTTACTTGATTAGGCAATACCCCACTGGCCACTTGTTCCAACTCACTCAATTGTTCGTGCGTGGTAGAAGCTGGATGAATCACCAATGTTTTTGCATCACCCACATTGGCTAAATGGCTGGCCAATTTTAATGCATCAATCCATTTTGCTGCTTGTTCTTTGCCGCCCTTGATGCCAAATTGTAATACGCCTCCAAATCCATTGGTTAAATATTGTTTGGCCAATGCATGGTAAGCATTGCTTGCTAATCCTGGATAAAGTACATACTCAACTGCCGGATGATTTTCTAACCATTGAGCCAAAGCCAAAGCATTGTCTGCATGACGCTGTGCGCGTAACGACAAAGTTTCAATCCCTTGAATTAATAAAAAGGCATTAAAGGGGGATTGGGACGCGCCGAAATCACGCAAACCCTCAACCCTAGCGCGAATGATAAAAGCAATATTGGGTAACCCTAGCGGATTACCTTCACCAAAGACATCCCAAAACTTCAAGCCGTGATACCCTTCGGAAGGTTCAGTAAACTGCGGAAATTTACCATTGCCCCAATTATAATTGCCGCCATCTATAATCACACCACCAATTGATGTTCCGTGTCCACCAATCCATTTTGTAGCAGACTCTACGACAATATTGGCACCATGTTCAATTGGTTTGAAAAAAAATCCTCCTGCGCCAAACGTATTGTCAACAATTAAAGGCAAATCATATTCACGTGCCAGATCCACAAACTTTTTAAAATCAGGAATATTTAAACGTGGATTTCCGATGGTTTCTAAATAGATGGCTTTGGTATTTTTATCGATTAAAGGAACAAAACTTTCAACATTATCCCCATCCGCAAATCTGGCTTCAATGCCCAAGCGTTTAAACGATACTTTAAACTGATTGTATGTTCCACCGTATAAATAAGATGTAGAAATAAAATTATCACCTGCTTGTAAAATATTGGCTAGGGCAATAAACTGTGCTGCCTGACCACTTGCAGTAGCCAATGCAGCCACCCCACCCTCCAATGCCGCAATGCGATTTTCAAAAACATCCGTTGTAGGATTCATTAAACGGGTATAAATATTACCAAACTCTTTCAGGCCAAATAAATTGGCAGCATGCTCAGCATTGTTGAACCCATAAGAGGTGGTTTGGTAAATGGGAACTGCTCTTGCTTTAGTGGTTGGGTCAATCTGTTGTCCGGCATGTAATTGTAAAGTGTCAAAATGTAAACTGCTCATAAATCGGATTTGAAAGTAAATCAATTAGTCTACCTTTTTAGTAGACTTTATGCAAATCAATAACAGAAAAAGCAGATGACCAAATAAAAGTCTACTTTTTTAGTAGACTTTTTAAAAATTTAACAATCAGATGTTTCTAGGAGATGTAATGCCCCTTTTTATCTTTTCAGCAATGGCGAGCGCTTTATCAATCCGTTTATCAATAGACTTTAATTTAGACACCAAATAAATTAATCCGCGTTGGTTACCTTCCGTTAAGGCATGAAATACTTGATTGGCTTCAGGATCAGCCGCCAATACTTCTGCAAATTCTTCTGGCATTTCAAATTGATAAGTCGATTGATCAATCGTGAATTTAGCAGTAACAATAGCACCGGCTTTGATTTTTAATTTTTTACAAACCGCTGCGCCAATATTAATATAGTGCCCGCCTTCTTTTTTGGGCATAATGGCACAATGAATGCTTTCTAAACCATTCAATAGACAGATGGCGCGCTTATTCCCATTCTTGGTGATGGCTTTAACTGTTTTGGCATCTAGCATGATATAATGCATGCCGCTGCTAAATTTTTCAAGGGTATATTCAGTAGGCATAAAATAACTCATTCATTCTTTACAAATACAAACCTACCATTATCTGCCTTTCTTACACCATCAAAAAATTTTTGCGCATCTGCATACCTTTCTTTAGGCCATTCGGCTTTTTGACGAGTATATTTTCGGACCATTTCAATTTTATTACCAGCATATGAAAAAGAGATATTATAATCACCAAAATCAGATTTTAAACTAACTGACTTAGGCAAACTTTCAATCGTATACTCACTTGGAATGGTTATTTGTACAGTATCCACATCAAAGTAATTGGCCCGAAAAACGATTGGATACTGACGTATTGCTAAGTCTGGTAATCTGAACCCTGCTTTATTAAACAAGTTAGGTGTCACAAATAATCTTTTACCAGAAACAGTTGCATACCCTGGTGCTTCAATTTGAAGTTCCTCAATCACTTCTGGATTAGATTGTCGTAATTCCTTATAAGCAGATTTAGTTACTTTATAAGTAGGCAAACTAATGACACTATTGAGATATTTATTGCGTTTAGACTCTGAAGCGTCATGTATTAAACTATGTTGTAACTCTTGTTGCTCACCTGTAAATCTTGTTTTTAAGGAAGCATTTAAATCGCCTTGACTATTCACCGAAGCTACCACCATTCTAATTTGTTGATTATCGCTCGGTTTATACATGGGTGTGTTTACAATATGTCCCCCATCATCAGCTATCAATAAGGCTTTCCGATTACCGGTAAATGTACCCATATACCCAGGAGCTGCTGATTGACTTGTACATTCCAACCAAATTGTGTCAATCCCATTTGGCACGCATGCAATCGCGTGATTAAACATTGGGGCAGGAAACTCATCAAGAAGTTTACGCGGAAATTCACCTGCATCAATAAGCACATAATGCGCTTTTATACCTGCTTCAGCTAATAAACTAACCATATAATTAGACAAAGCTTTACAGTCGCCATATTTATTATTAGCAACGTATTTTGCATCAAAAGGCTGCCAACTTCCAATGCCTAGTTGAATACTTATATATCGTGTATTTTTTTGCATATACGCATATAAAGCTTCTGTTTTTTCTTTTATAGTTGCCAATCCAGAAATGATTGTTTTGACATCTTGCTTTATATTATCCGGCAAATCACTTTTACCTTTATTGAGTTCAGTAACAAAAAGTCCTAAAGTTTTCCATGTAGACATATTCCCTTTATACTCACCAAATTCAAAATCGGTTGCTGCAATAAAAACTGATGGCGTTATTGATCGCCAAGAAGGACTCATTTCTTCGTATACGATTGCCTTGTAATGATTGATTTCCCAGCTAAGTACTCTAGTTTTGTCTTCAACTATGGATGGGTTTTTTAAATAATTATACTGCTTATATCTTATTGTATAATCTAAAGGCATTTCAACAGAAAATTGACTTTTTACAACAGACATTTTTTCATCATCAAATGGCATCCAATTGGGCAAGAAAAACATACCATCATACACTTGTTCATCTTCAAATTCAACTGTATATGGATATGATTTATGATAAAAGGAAAAACTTTTTGAGCGTGTATCTGTTAACAAACTAACATCATCAGCCATACTCAAATCTGCAATATCTTTTTTCTTGATGCTTCTAATTAATTTTCCATTAGCATCGAACAGTTTACCGGATATATCGCTTAGCGTGATCAGCTTAGTATAAACGTTATAATATTTAGCATGATCATCCCCATCAGAATTTAAGATAGTGATTACATACTTTCGATGCACTACCGCTTTTGAAGAAGACTTTATAGTAACTTTTACGGACTCAAATTGCTTTATGGCATTCGTATTTTCTTTTAAAGAATCTGGAAGCTTATCAATTGAAAATTCTTGAGCAAACAAGTTAAAATTGATTAACCCTAAAAATAAAAAACATATATATTTCATAGGAATTAACTTACTTTTTTAAATACTATTTGTTCCGCATGTTTCTTTACAATAAATGAAAAGAAATCTCGCAGCACTTCATAATCGTCAGGAAGAAAAGTAGCTTTATTAAAATAAAGTCTACTGCGAAGCATAATTTGATTATCCTTCTTATTAATGATGTATTCAAAACCACCTTCGGTTTCAAAAAAGTTTACCCTTGTACTTTTGGGTATTTCATCAACTACATATCCCTTGGGGATTTGCATAGAAAAAATATAAGTTTCGTTAAGGCAATAAGGCATTTCGACGGGATATTTTCGCTCAGCAGAAACAAAAGGATTTTTTTTAATTCCTTCGCTAAGCATTGGATTAAAATAGATAATGTCTTGGTCAAAATCCTCTTCTTTTAGTTTTACATCATAAGAAATTTCAACCGGTTGTTCATACTCTTTTAAAAAATCAACAGTGCAATTGGAACTTTCAAAAGAAGAAGGCAAACCTTGGCTTAATTCTTGGTCAATTTCCGATTGTTTTTTATTTTCTAATTTATTCCTCAAACTCAAACTACTGTATTGCCCTAGTTTTTTGTAATACTGACCCTTCATGATACCTGATGTGTCATTGATTAAATTTATACTAACCATATTTGCATCCATGATAGAATCAGGCACCAAATTCACAAGAACAGGTAATTTCTCAATTAACCTTGCAGACCCATTATAACAATCTGGCGTTAAAGAAGCAAAACCTAATTTTGGTCGAGATGCATCCAAATAAAATATTGAATCGGCAATGGTCAATTTTAATATAACATAATTATACTGAGACAATAACGCTATCCCCTCTTCTGCTTTTCCGTTATCAGTTGTACTCAGTAAAACTGGCGCAACAGTAAATCCAGCTTTAGATAACATAGCACAAAGCAATAAGTTGATATCAGCTACATTACCCACTTTAGTTTGATAAGTCTTTTTCAATGTTTGTGACAACCATTTTTCATCATAATCGTTGCAGGTAAAATGATCACGCACAAAAGCATATATTTTTTTGGCTTTTTGCATTTCATCCTTATCATCTATTTTATTCAACTCATCTTTAAGCCAATCATTATTCTCAGTCAAAGGCTTTCCGAAAGACTCATCTTGCATCAAATCGTTGGCTGTTTTATACCAATCTTTTACTACGGAGTGAATATTTGTTTCTGAATATTTAATAGACCTTAACTGAAATTGTATTCTACTGATATGATTTCTTGCAGTTGATACATAACTCTCAGGTTTAAATGCAGGAATATTTTCAATCCCCCATATTGCTGTAATGGCTTCTCCAGATAATGATACATATTTTGGTGAATCATAAGCATTATTTGACGGAGCTTGAAGGTTGTATGTTCTATATTTCCTAGAAGATTTATTGACAGTGTAAGGTAAATATCCATAATTGGAAATAAGATAATCAAATATATGCGGGATAGTTACCGTATACTCGCTCCATAAAACAGGGTGTTCGCCTTGGAAAATCCAGGATTTTAATCTTGAATAAAAGGGAGAACGAATGGTGTATTCATATTCAATTATACATCCTTCGGCAATGGATGGGAATGTGAATTTTTTATTCGTATAATAATTGTTTTCTTTCTCAGTCAATACATCTTTAGGATTAAGTTTTGTTTCAACTACTTTTCCATCTGCCATTGTGTAGGTTGATGCATG
>JAIXYL010000188.1 GCA_027490265.1 Sediminibacterium sp. | reverse complement strand
GGGAAGATTGAAGGACAGATGATTGTTATTCTTACAAAATATGTTCGCAAAGCATAACTTTATATGCAATTATGCGAGTTAGAAATCCCAGAACTGGTGCTTACGATTATGAATTTTCGGATTGTACAACAGCGCAAATCATACAATGCTGTAAACAATTACGCAAACAACAAGATGCTTGGGTAAGGTCGGGCATCACCAATCGCATATCGGTATTGCAAGAATGGAAACAAGCCATTCTGGTGAATAAAGAACCGTTGATTGGCGCATTGGCAACAGATACTGGCCGAACTTGGGAAACCCAGGCTGAAGTTGATTGGATCATTGATTCCATTGACAAATGGTGTACCATTGCCAAAGAATTTTATGATCAATCCCCATATTGGATGCCTTATCCATTAACAGTGGTGATCAGTCCATGGAATTTCCCTTTGGCTTTATCAATGATGGACACCATACCTGCACTGCTTTCTGGCGCTGCCGTGCTGGTGAAGCCCAGTGAAATAACACCCAGATTTATTGAAGTCATTAATAGAACCATCTTAAGCGTACCCGGTCTTCATCCTATTTTGTCGTTTGTTGCAGGGGATGGATTGATTGGCGCTACCATGGTACAACAAGCCGATTTGATTTGCTTTACAGGCTCTGTTGGCACTGCTAAAAAAGTGGCACTGGCTGCCAGCAAACGCTTAACCCCACTCTTAATGGAGATTGGTGCAAAAGATCCGGCCATTGTTATGGCTGGTGCTGATATTGAACTAGCTGCTACAGCTATTTTAAAAGGCAGTACTACCAATGCGGGTCAAAATTGCTTAAGCTTTGAAAGAATTTATGTGCATGAATCCATCCATGATGCACTGGTTGATGTATTGCTCCAAAAAACAGCTGCTTTACAATTAATGGCCGATCATCCTACACAAGGCGATATTGGCCCCATCATTTTTGAAAAACAAGTATTAACCATCAACACGCATCTTGAAGATGCCAAAGCATTGGGTGCAACCATTTTAATGGGGAGTCATCAATGCGAACAATTGCACGGCGGCTATTATTGCAAGCCTACCATTATTGTGAATGTATCGCACAATATGTTATTGATGCAAGAAGAAACATTTGGCCCGATTATGCCCATCATGGCATTTAGTACGGTTGAAGAAGTAATTGAATTGGCCAATGCTACTCAATATGCATTAGGTGCGGCTGTATTTGCTGCTACCATTGAAGAAGCAACGGAGCTTGCAACCAGAATTAATGCGGGTTCCATTAGTTTAAATGAAGGGGCGCTTAGTGCCATTCTGCATTCGGGCGATAATCTTAGTTTTAATGTCAGCGGTATTGGCGGATTAAGAATTGGGAAAGATAATTTTAATCGCTTTGTCAAAAAGAAAACCATTAACCCATGATGCCTTTTACAGCGCCGCCATCAACGGTGATGGTTTGTCCAGTAATGAATTGACTTTGTGGGCTGAGCAACCAAATGGCCAATCCAGCTAAATCTGCAGCTTCACCTAATTTGCCAACAGGAATTTGTTGAATGCTGGCTGCTTTTACTGTTTCAAATGGCAATCCTGTTTGTTCAGATTTTTTCACATACAATCGATCAATGGCAGGTGTATTGTGTGAACCTGGTCCTAGGATATTTAATGTTACGCCGGTATTGGCAATTTCTTGTGACAGGGTTTTGACCAGTCCAACAACCCCTAATCTCAATGCGGTACTCAACACCAAATTTTCTACAGGCTGTTTAACAGACACACTTTCTATATACACAATTCTTCCATAACCTTCGGCAATCATAGCGGGTACGATGGCTTGCGTTAAAGCTACTTTCCATCTTAAAATGGTTTGATAAGCATGGTCCCAGTCGGCTAAACTGGTTTCCAAAACCATTTTAGCAGGCGGTCCACCTGCATTGACCACCATTCCATGCACGGTTTGGTTCTTGACCATCTCTAATAATGCTTCCAGTGTTGCTGGTTCAGCCAAATCACCCGATAAAATTTGAATTTGTTCCGGAGCAATGGCTTGTAAAGCAAGCAGCTTGTCTAAACCCCTTGCAATGGCAATCACGTTTGCACCCTCATTCACCAAGGCCAATGCAATGGCTTTGCCAAATCCCGAAGTTGCACCGCCAACGATGAACAACTGATGGTTGATTTGCAAATTCATAAAATAATAGACAGGTTATGCTTCAGCGTCAGCTGGTAATTCTGCTGCAACGCCTTTAATCAACAATTGAAACTTTGTATTCAATGAAACCGTGTATTCGCCTCCTTCAAGAATTGATTTGGTAGTGGCGTCGTCTAACATAACACTGGCTAGGTCTGATGCCAATGCCGAGCTACTGATTAAGTTAGCCACTTTACCATTCTTGAATTCAATAGTGAATTTGTATCCAGCTTTTCTGCCAGTTCCTAAACGCTCAAAATCGATTCTGTTTAAATCAAGCACCTGGTTATCCTGCTTGGTTCTCTTTAATAAAATGCGGATGATGGGTAGGTACTTGGTCCAAATCTGGGCGTACATGTAGGAGTGTTAAAGGTTAAGAATGCCTCAAAGGTCCGAAATTTATTGTGCTTTTCCGAATTTGGTTTTTAAAAGGCCGCTTATCTTTTATATTCGCAGTGCTATGAATGAGATTTCCAGTGTATCAATTAAGCAGTTAATGGTCCACCAGGCGGGCAATGCAGCCCAAGGTGGCCACCTTATTTTATCGGATCAAGCCCATGATATTCCCGATGAATTTTGGCAACAAACCCTATCGCATTTTTTCCTAAAACCCTTTAATGAGGCCGAGCAGTACCAATTAAGTACAGAGAATAACCTGGTTTATAATACGATTCAACAGGTATTTGAAGGGGCAAATTCGTTTGAATCTGCCAGCAAAACCATTGCCGAGCACTTTCATTTGAAAAGTCAGTCGGTGTTTGCTAAGTCTGGAGAATTCTATATGGTGTATTTTAACAATATTCCATTTGATGGGGGGCATACGGATGCCATTGGCTTATTTCATACCGCTCATAAAGATGCTTTCCTTAAAGTAACCACCAATACTTCCAATGTGCAATTGACCATTGAAACAGGTATTGACCTTAAAAAACCTGAAAAAGGGGCATTAATCCTTAGAAAAGCACAACATGAAGGCTTTTTAACATTGATTCATGAATCTGCTTCGTCTAAACAAGGCGACGCTGCTTTTTGGAAAACAGCTTTCTTACAAGCTGCACCCATCATTAACAGCTATCACAATACCAACGAAGCCTTGGGCATGTGTAAGCTGTTTATTAGTAATGAACTAACGGAACATTTTGATACCAATAAAACTGATCAGATAGATATGTTGCAACGCAGCATGGACTATTTTAAAACCCATGATCAATTTCAGTTAGACGAGTTTAGTAAAGAAGTATTGTATCATCCTGAAGTCATTGACAGCTTTACCCAATATAAACAGCAATATGAAGTAGCCAAACAAATCAATATTGAAAACGAGTTTGACATCAATCCTGCTGCCATTCAAAAACAACAAAGACTCTTTAAGAGTATCCTTAAGTTAGACAAGAATTTTCATGTGTATGTGCACGGCAGAAGAGACTTGATAGAAAAGGGGTACGACGAAAAAACTGGGAAGCATTATTACAAACTCTATTTTGATCAAGAGCAATAATCAACTCAACAGTCGGCCAGTTGTTGCTGGTAATCGTATTGTAAGTCTTCGTGTAAATGCGACAGCGCTGAGTGTATTTTTTTGATTTGTTGTTGGTATAAATTGGCCAAGGCAGGGCTTTTCATAAATGGAATGCCGGAAGTTTTTAAGCATGCACAATAATGCAATAAAACAACCACTTCGGCCTGCTTTGATCCAGTATATCGGATGTATTTATTGGCCAGCCTTAAAATTTTTCGCAATGTTTTCTTTACAAAATAGAGGTTCTGACCTGGATCGATATTGTTAAATTCTTCTGAAATAAATTGATTGACGTTTTGTAAATAACCTTCTTCATCCTGTGCTTCAAACAACAGATAGGTCAGCAATTCCTTATTCTCTTTCTTAAATTTTGCCAAGCGCAAAGATAATTCCACTAATTCTTTAGCGCTGCTGCCAATTAATGCTTGTTTGATCTCGTGCACAGTTGCTGCTTTCATACAAAATTTGCGTACTTTGGTTAACACAAAAAAGAATATGCCAATGAACCGTCGCCACTTTTTACAACAAGGAACCATTGCTGCTTTAGCATCAGTTACCCTACCTTCTTGGGCTTCCACTGCAGCTAAAAAAAGTTTTATAACAGGTGTTCAATTGTATTCCGTACGTGAAGATATGCGTAAAGACCCATTGGGTACTTTAAAAGCTGTTGCAGAAATGGGCTACAAAAATGTAGAACATGCCAATTATGCAAATCGTAAGTTTTACGGTTACTCTGCAGCTGAATTTAAAAAGGTACTGAGCGATTTAGGCATGAAAATGCCTTCCGGTCATACAGTGATGGGTGCCAATCATTGGGATGCTGCTAAAAAGGATTTTACAGATTCATGGAAATACACCGTTGAAGATGCCGCCATTGTGGGCCAGGAGTTGGTGATCAGTCCATCTTTAGAATCAGGATTGCGTAAGTCTAAGGACGACTTATTGCGTTTCATGGACATCTTTAATAAATGTGGCGAGCTCTGTAAGCAATCGGGTATGCGATTTGGATACCATAATCATGATTTTGAATTCACGCAAATGATGGGTGCAGAAACAATGTATGAAGTCATGCTCAACAATACTGATCCGGCCATGGTTGTTCAACAATTTGATATGGGTAATTTGTATGGCACTGGTGCAGACGCATTGGCCATCGTAAAAAAATATCCAGGAAGATTTGTGTCCATGCATGTAAAAGATGAAATCAAAAGAGCCAACGGCAATGGATATGAGAGCACCATTTTAGGCAAAGGTGTTCAATTGGTAAAAGAGATTATAGACGAAGGATTAAAAAATGGCGGCACCATTCATTTTATTGTTGAACAAGAAGCCTACCAAGGAATTCCACCACTTGATTGCATCAAAGAAGATTTGAAAGTCATGAAACAATGGGGATACAAAGGCAAATAATCGATTAAATTTTTTTTATGAAAGGAGGGATCATAGCAGCATTGAGTTTGATCACACTGTCTGTTTTTGCGCAAGGGCCAAGTATGGCAGACATTAAGCGATGGGAAGCACAAGCAAAGCAGGTGACCATTGTAAGAGATGCATATGGGGTGCCGCATATTTATGGCAAAACCGATGCAGACGCTGTCTTTGGATTATTGTATACACAGTGCGAAGAAAATTTTGAAAGAATAGAACGCAACTATTTAGAAATGTTGGGCAGACGCGCAGAAATGGAAGGCGAAAAGTTGGTGTATAATGATTTATTAATGCGCTTAATTTCAGACAGCAATGATGCTAAAAGAGATTATTTGCAAAGTCCTTTATGGCTCAAGAAATTATTGAATGCTCATGCAGATGCCATCAATTATTTTTTATACAAACATCCTGATATCAGACCAGTGGTATTAAAAAAATTTGAGCCTTGGTTTCATTTAATGTACACAGATGGCAGTGTATCTGCTACGTCTACCGGCGGTGCATCTGTTGATGAAATCAAAGCGTTTTATGCGGATGGACCAGATGTACAATCTACTGTTTACAATGTTGTAAAAGACATTGAAGAAAGAGGGTCAAATGGATTTGCCATTGCACCCAGTCGTTCAGCTACAGGAAATGCTTTATTGTACATCAATCCGCACGTGCCATTTTATTTTAGATCAGAAGCGCAAATGGTGAGTGAAGAAGGATTAAACGCATATGGTGCAGCCACATGGGGTCAATTGTTTATTTATCAAGGGTTCAATGAACATGTGGGTTGGATGCATACATCTGGTTATACCGATGTGGCTGATTTGTATGAAGAAAAAGTCAGCAAATCAGCGAAGGGTTGGGTATATGAATACGATAAAAAATTACTCCCTGTTAAGTCTAAATCAATTACCATTTACTATACAGTTAATGGCGAAAAATTATCCAAAACCTTTACTGCATTTTATACGCATCACGGTCCTGTTGTTGCCAAAAGAAATGGAAAATGGTTGGCACTCAAAGAATACAATCGCTCTATGAAAGCATTGATTCAGAGTTGGAAGACAACCAAAGCCAATACTCTGGAAGAGTATACAACTGCTATGAAAGGCTTGTCGAATACTACCAATAATACAGTTTATGCAGATGATCAAGGCAATATTGCCTATTGGCATGGCAACTTTGTACCAAAAAGAAATCCTGGATTTGATTATACATTGCCTGTAGATGGATCTATTGCAGCTACTGAATGGCAAGGGGTTCACCCTTTGGAAGAAACCGTGCATTTAATTAATCCAACAAGTGGTTGGATGCAAAACTGTAATGCAACGCCGTTTACATTGGCTGGTGAAAGCAGCCCTAATAAAAACAACTATCCCTATTATATGGCCCCCGATGGCCAAAATGCCAGAGGTATAAATGCCATGCGATTGTTGAATAATCGCGACAGCATTACATTAGATGAATTAATTGAAATTGGTTACGATCGCTATTTGGCTGCTTTTGATATTTTGTTGCCACCGTTGTTTAAAGCATTTGATGCCACCGTTGGAACAGACTCCCTCAAAAACAAATTAAAGCCTGCCATTGATGTATTGAAAGCATGGAATAAAACCAGCGATACCAGCTCGGTTGCTACTACTATTGCCATTGATTGGGCAACCAAAATAAATGCACTCTGGCCTCGTGCAAATACACAAGAAGCCAATACAGAATGGATTGGTCGATTCAATGCCATGGCCAATGGATTAAGTGGTAAAGTTTTATTAGAACAGTTGAATGCTGTTTTAATTGATTTAAACAACAAGTATGGTCGTTGGCAAGTTAGTTGGGGAGCCATTAATCGTTATCAGCGTTTAACGGGGAAATTCTCTGAAGTGTATGACGACAAAAAAGAAAGTTTAGCCGTGCCATTAAGCTCTTCCAGATGGGGCTCATTGCCTGCATTTGAAAGCCGTTCTATGTATAGCTCTAAAGGCCGATATGGTTTTTCTGGGAATAGTTTTATTGCAGCTGTAGAATTTGGCAAACGCATTAAAGCAAAAACCATTGTTACAGGTGGTCACAGTAATAATCCCTTATCGCCACATTTTAAGGACCAGTCTGAAGGGTTTGTCTATGGTAAATTTAAAGACGTATTCTTTTATAAAGAAGACGTAATGAAGCATAAAGAAAAGGAATACCATCCAGGGGAATAATCTACTGGATGGTATAACTCATGCCACCGTCTTTCTCATCTTTGAGTTGAATACCTAGGGCAGTTAACTCATTTCTGATTTTATCAGATGTTACAAAGTCTTTTCGTTGTTTGGCGTCTTTGCGCATATTGATCAACAATTGTAGTACGCCATCTAGCTTATCGTTGTTGTCTGCTTTATTGGTTTGCAAGCCAAAAACATCAACAATAAACGCTTTCATTTGCTGCTTCAACACTGTGTAAGTATTGCTGTCTAATGCTGAAGCCTCAATATGCTTGTCTTTCAGTGAATTGATCACTGGCACCAACTCAAACATATTCGCAATGACTTTGGCCGTATTGATATCATCATTCATGAAAGTGTCAAAGTCGTTTACCAACTGAATCACTTTTGTGTTTAAGTCTGTATTGGTAGCAGAATTATTGATTGGATGTTCAAAGTTCATTAACCAATCGAAGGCTTCCATCAATCTTTTGAGTGCTTTCTCACTGCCTTGTAAAGCTTCATTGCTAAAATCTAATGTGCTTCTGTATTGCGATTGTAAAATAAAAAAACGTACAGTTGAAGGCGCGTAAGGTTGTGCTAAAATAGGATGGGTGCCTGCAAACAGCTCACTGAGCTTGATCACATTATTATAACTCTTCCCCATCTTCTTACCGTTGATGGTAATCATATTATTGTGCATCCAATACCTAGCTGGCATTTGATGGTTGCAAACAGTGCTTTGTGCAATTTCACACTCGTGATGTGGAAACTGCAAGTCCATTCCTCCGCCATGTATATCAAATGCTTTCCCCAAATATTTGGTGCTCATGGCAGAACACTCAATATGCCAACCTGGAAAGCCTTCGCCCCAAGGGCTTTGCCAACGCATGATATGTTCTGGTGGTGCATTTTTCCATAAAGCAAAATCGCTTTTATTGCGTTTTTCTTCTTGGTTGTCTAATTCTCTGGTGCTCTCAATTTGTTCATCAAGTACACGGCCGCTTAAAATACCATAGGGTTGCCCCTTGGCACTAAAGTCAGTATTGAATTTTTCTACATCAAAATAAACAGACCCATTCGCTTCATAAGCATACCCATCAGCAATGATTTGTTTGATCATTTCAATTTGTTCTACAATATGGCCCGTAGCGGTTGGTTCAATGCTCGGCGGTAGATTGTTAAACTGATTCATAGCCCAATGAAACATATTGGTATATTTCTGTACCAGTTCCATGGGTTCTAATTTCTCTAATACCGCTTTGCTGCTGATTTTGTCTTCTGCTGCTCTGCCTTCCTCTTCAAAATGACCTGCATCGGTAATATTGCGGACGTATCGCACTTTATAGCCCAAATGCATCAAGTACCTGTATAAGATATCAAATGTAATAAACGGTCTGGCATGGCCTAAATGACTCTCGCCACTAACAGTAGGTCCACAAACATACATGCCCACATAAGGCGGGTTAATGGGTTCAAACAGTTCTTTCTGACGGGTGAGCGAGTTGTATACTTTCAGCGACATGATGCTGCAAAGTTATTTTATTTTTTCAAACGAATATCAGCTACCAGCATGATATGGTCGCTCAACGCTTCATCTACCATGTCAAATTGCTTGACTTCAAATTGTTTGTCTAATAAAATATAGTCGATTCTTAAAGTGGGGGCCAATGAAATAAAGGTTCTGCCCAATCCAAAGCTGCGCTCTAAAAATGCATCGTTTTTATTGCCCCTTATGTTAAAATAGGTATAAGAATTTGGTACGTCGTTAAAATCACCGGTGATAATGCTTGGATAAGGACTTCTATCTAGTGCTATATTAACCATGGTGGCTTGTTCGCCTCTTTTTTTGTAAGCCGCTTTCATTTTGCGCATCAAACTTAATGAGGCACCAAATGCAGATTCTTTGGTCTCTTTAATTTTTTCTATATCTGCATAATCCTTCTTTTTAAATTTAAAGGATTGTAAATGGGTAGTAAATATTCTGATGGTATCGTCCCCTTTTAATAAGTCTGCATAAATTAAACTTTCTTCAGAGGGGAATTCTACTCTATCTGAATGAATGATTGGATATTTAGAAAAAATAATGCAACCTGATTGATAGGTTCCATCATTTCTTTGATGGTCTTTAGAAAACACATAATAAGGATGTGTATTGCTGAACAAACTGATATTGTTTTCTGAAGCAGCATTGTTAAACTCTTGTAAGCAGATAATGTCTGGGTAGGTTTTTAAAATACTGCTGGCCACTTCGTCTCTCACCATTTTTTTGGCCAATACATTTTTAGACAATCCATTGAAACTTTGAATATTCCAATTGACAATTCTAAAATGATTTTCTGCCTTGCGTTTGGTGAAAATAGAATTACCAGTCCACGCGAACACTACCGCTATTTGTTGCCATCCAATTAATAGGGCAATCAGTGGCATGAGTGCAATCATTGGTTTGGTAATCAACCAAAAAAGTAAAAATAAAATCAGGAGTAAAATTAAATAAGGGGTTGCCAACGCAATAAATCCGTGTAGCCAGAAATCCTGCGGATTGATATAGGGTGACAAAGCTGCAATCAAAAACAGCAATACAACAATTGCATTTATAACAATAAATACTTTTTTGGTTGTTCTTCGGATCCAGCCTTTCGCCATACGATAAAATTACAAAAAAATTATTTGGCAAGTTGTATATCGGCAATCACTGGATAATGATCAGATAAATCAAGCTTTGGCGAATAATACTGAAGCGTTTTCCAATCAGTGGAAGTTAATATCATATCAATCCTTGCTAAAAAGCTGCCTTTTTTATAGGTCCCTTTTAAACCGCTTCCTTTTTCTAAGTAGGTATCTAGGGTATTTTTTCTTAATAGTTGATAAACATAACTACTGGGAACAGCATTTAAATCGGCACAAAAAATAAAGGGCATATTCGTGTCTTCAAAAACCCCAAGCACTTGTTCTGCTTGATCGGTATGCACACGATCATAAAATTCTAAACGCTCAAAGCGATTGCTGTTAAATAAAAAATTCGTGTCTTCTTTTACATATTTCAAATCACCTAGAGCGCCTGCAGATAATTTGTTATGATGCAAATACATGGATCTAAAATGGGTATTGAATACACGTACTGTTTTGCCAGCAATATCTAAATCGGCATAAGCAATACTCTCAGGATGAAATGGTTGTGTGTAAACAATGCGTCCACTGTTTTTAATGGGGAATTTAGAAAAGATGATGGTGCCATATGCCAAGTCGTCCATACTAAAATACTGATAAGGGAAGCCCAAGCTGTCTCTGATAAAACCGGGAATATCTCTTTCAGCCCAACCTGGGGCAACAATAAAATCTTGAAAGCAAAGAATATCAGGATTCACTTCTTTAATGAAGTTGAGCATCTTGCCTTGATCGTATTTCCATGATTCAGTTTCTGGTCTGCTGAATAAAAACTCATTCACATTCCAAGTTAAAACCCTCACGGTGCTTGGGGCTTTTGATGGATTAAATGGTTCATTCAATCGAATGGCATAGGTATTGAACAGATTAAAACACCCTGGCAACAATAATAAAAACAACCACCATGATTTTTTTCTAAAGAGCAATACCATGATGCAGCACCATACAAAACTGACGAGAAACAAGATAGGGAAACCAATGGCTAAAAAAGTGATGCCAGTAAATACATGCGGATTCATCCATCCACTGAATGCGCCGATCCAGTAGATCAGGATTAACGGAAAGCCTAATGCCGCAATAGTAGACTTAATGAAGATTACAAATGGATGTCTTGATGTCATTATAGATCTTGGTCGCTGGCTTTTTTTAGAAAAGCCTTCTCCTCGTCTGTTAAAAACGCATAACCGTGTTGGTTTATTTTATCAAGAATATCATCCAAGCGTTGTTGGGTAATATTGGCTATTTTTTCATAAGGCTTGCGATTGGCTCTGTAAAAGTGTTTTTCACTTTGTTTTTGTACGGCCAATTTTTTTTCTGGATTGAATAAATTATCGAACCAATCAACCAGCGCAATCATCCACAAACTCCAGTCCTTGCCTTTTTGCAATTGCTTTACAAAGAAGAATCCGATGGCGCCACCAGCCAAATGCGCTGCACCTGTGCCTGCATTTCCACCAGACAATGTGGCAAAATCTATGGCCACAAAAACCAAGGTCAATACCCATAATGGAATGCCCCCATTGATCAGTGGAAATAAACGATAATCAGGGGCCAAAGTAGTAGTAGCCACCGCCACCGCCATCACGGCAGCCCCGCCACCCATCATTGCTGGCGTAGTTAAGATTTGGCGTTCTAAAACGGGGAACAAATTATTCGTCAATAAAAATACGATTGTGCCAACAAAGCCACCATATAAATAAATAGGGAATAATTTACTGTTGCCTGCCAAATCCTGTAGAATATAGCCAAATGCCCATAGCCAAAGAAGTGTGCTGATTAAATGCCAAATGCTCAAATGGGTGAACATGGTCGTGAATAGGGTCCATGGTCTGGCAAAAAATACATCTGGCACTGGAGAAAGCGTAAACCAGTCTAAAATTTGCTTATTAAAAAATTCTAGTGGAATATCTGACAGATAATAAACAATCCTGATGAAGTTAATCAGTACAAAAACCAAGGCATTAATGGCAAATAACCATACCAATGCATTGTTGTCTTGGCCTAATAAAATTTGCTTCGAGGATTTCTGTGATAATGGAGACATACTAATAGAACGTTTTTTTCCGCGTTTTGTTCCAAGTAATTACAATCAATAGGCCAACGATGGCACCGCCAATATGCGCCCATCTGGCTACATTATCCCCTGCTGAATTTCTGAGGGCAAAAAAGAATTCGTAAGAAAAATAAATCAACCCAATCCATTTGGCCTTAATCGGGAATAAAAAATAGATATAGATATAAGTATTGGGGAATAAGTAAATAAAGGCCGCTAAAATGCCAAATACCGCTCCGCTGGCACCTAAAGTAGCGGTATTGATGTTTTTCTCGTAAAAACTGGTTAATACCTCAAACATTTGCGCACTGGTCATGGCATTGTCTGGATTAGCCCTCAAGCTATTGATTATGTCGCTATGGTTTTCAAAGCGAATATTGTAAGTGTCAATGAAGCGAATCATGGCGTTGTTCAATGCCGCTCCGCCCTCTTCATGTAAATTAAAGATGACCGAATAATCTTTCATCAAAGGCACAAACTCATAACTCAAAAACAATAAATGAATCAAGGCGGCACCAAGCCCGCATATCAAATAAAACACAAGGAAGCGCTTTGATCCCCAAAGATTTTCTAGTACCGACCCAAACATCCATAAGGCAAACATATTGCCCAGAATATGTCCAAAGTCGCCATGCATAAACATATGGGTCAATAATTGCCAAGGCTTAAACAAGCTGCTTTGCCAACCGTGTAAGGCAAATATATCTTCTAAATTGATAAAGCCAGCAGGGCCTGAAATCACGTTTTGGGCCAGAAAAAAAAGCCCATTGATGATCAATAAGTTTTTTACAATAGTGGGTAATATTTCAAATCTACTCGGTCTAAACTCTGTCATAATGCATTTATCAATTTCAATTGTACAACGTTCTCAATATGCAAGGTATGCGGAAACATGTCTACTGGTTGTATTTTGGTGACCTGGTATTTTTCACTCAACAAAGCAAGGTCTCTGGCTTGTGTTGCTGGATTACAACTGACGTATACCACCGTAGGGGCGGCAATATCGAGCAGTTTTTTCACCAGTTTTTCGTGCATGCCGGCTCTTGGTGGGTCTGTGATTACAACATCGGCCCTTCCATGTGTTTCAAAAAAAGCATCGTCACAAATATCAATCACATCTCCAGCAAAAAATGATGCATGATCCACCCCATTTAATGCAGCATTTTCTTTGGCGTCTACAATGGCATCTGCCACCATTTCTACACCAATTAATTTTTTTGCTTGTTTGCTCACAAATAAACCAATACTCCCTGTTCCACAATACAAATCGTAAACAATTTGCGTGCCATTCAGTTCGGCAAAATCCCTTGTGACCGCATATAATTGTTCGGCTTGCTTGGTATTGGTTTGAAAAAACGATTTGGGGCTAATTTTAAACTGAAGGTCTTCTAATCTTTCAATGATATGCCCTTTGCCAAAATAAACGATTGGGTTTTGGTCGTGTAAGCTGTCGTTTTTTTTGCCATTGATCGTGTAAAGTAAAGTGGTAATCTGTGGAAATTGTTGCAATAGTTGGTCTAAGAGTGCAACTCGGTGTGCTTGATCCTCATAAGCAATGACCATATTAACCATTAACTCACCAGTTGTTGTGTTTCTAACCAGGAGATTCCTAATCCACCCTTCATGGGTTTTGATATTGTAAAAGGGCAATCCATGTTCTAAAACATAGGCTGCAACCGCTTTTCTAATGAAATTGGTAGGCTCTTCTTGTAAGTAACAAGTATCTATTTCCACCACTTTGTCAAAAAAACCGCGAACATGAAAACCAGCAGCGCCGGGTTCTTCATTAAAATTAACACCAGCTGCTTTCATTTGCCTGAAAGCCTCCGTAGGTATGTATTTGCGCGTGGCAAATGTGTATTCCATTTTATTGCGATAGCCTTCTGTTCGTTTGGCACCAATGATGGGGGCTATCTCAGGCAAATTGATTTTTGCAATTCTGGTTAAATTATCGGTAACCTGTTTCTGTTTGTAAAACAATTGTTTTTCATAAGGCAACATCTGCCACTGGCAGCCACCACATACGCCGAAGTGTTGGCAAAATGGCGTTACGCGATCCGCAGCATAACTGTGAAAATGTATGGTATGTCCTTCGGCCCAATCGGCCTTATTTTTAGACAACTGTACATCTACCACATCGCCGGGTACTGCACCTTCAATAAAAACGACTTTACCGTCTACTCTGGCCAAAGATTTTCCTTCAGCCGCATAATCCTGTACCAGTACTTTCTCTAGTACAACTGTTTTTCGTTGTTTTCTCACTTGGTAAAGGTAGGTCGTTTTCTTTTTAGCCCCCCAAAATGCGTATTTTTAGGGCTAAATAACCATTATGCGATTCTTGTTGATAGGACTGATGATTTTGAACGGATTTATTGGCGTATACGCTCAACAAAAAACGGCTGCGTCTAAACCAAAAATTCCCCTGTCAAAAGCGGCGGGCATTGGTGGCAGGGAGATTCCGATCACCCTAACCCCTCTGAAAAATTGTACCGTGTATTTGGGCAGTTATTTTGGGAAAGGCATGACACTGGTGGATTCGGCCAAACTTGACCAAAACAGTAATGGTGTTTTTAAAGGGTCAAACAAGCTGACTACAGGTATTTATTTTGTGGTATCGCCCACTTATACCATTCAGTTTGAATTGTTGATGGATCAACAACAACACTTCAGTATTAAAGCGGATACTGCCGCTAAAGAATCGGCAGTTATTACAGGGTCACCTGATAATGATTTGTTTAAAACCTATGCGAAATTTTCAAATGAAAAAGGCAAAGCCTTGCAACAATTGAAATTCTCCTTGCAAGCTGCACAAGGGGAAGAAGCCAATAAAATCAGGCAATCCATTGTACAAACCGAAAAAGACATCAAGCAATTTCAAAACGATATTCATAAAAAGCATCCAAAGTCTTTATTGTCATCTTTGTTTTACATTATGCAACGCCCTGAGCCTCCCGCAGTGCCCATCATCAATGGCAAACCTGATTCGGCGTATCCCTATCAATATGTAAAACAGCACTACTGGGATAATGTATTGTTTAATGAAGATCGATTGTTGCGTACCCCATTTTTTGAGCCCAAACTAGACGATTATTTTAAATATTATGTGTCGGCAGATCCAGACTCTATCATTTATGAAGTCAAACAAATATTATTGATGGCTAAATCTGGCAAGGAGATTTATCCATATCTACTGACTAAATTTACCAATAAGTACATCAATCCTGAATTCATGGGTCAGGATAAAGTATTTGTATATTTGTTTGAAAACTTTTATGCCAAAGGCGACACGGTTTTATTAAATCCTGCGTCTCGAAAGTCAATTACAGAGCGGGCTTACAGTTTAATGGCCAATCAAATAGGGCAACAAGCGCCAGTGCTTAATTTAACGGATACCACCGGCCAAAAACAAGGTTTGTACAGCATCAAAGCACCATTTACCATAGTGACTTTTTGGGATCCCAATTGCGGGCATTGTAAAGAAGAAATTCCCAGATATGACTCCATATATAGAGCCAAATGGAAGGCTAAAGGAGTCGCTGTTTATTCGGTAAACATTTATGAAAATGAAAATAAGGCTTGGAAGGCCTTTATTGCAGAAAAAAAATTATCTGCAGATTGGTACCAGGTTTACCAAACCGCTGCAGATCGGCAAGCCGAAGAAAAAGCAGGACTCCCTAGTTACAGACAGTTGTACGATATTTTTAAAACCCCCACTGTTTATTTATTAGACGATAAAAAAAGGATTTTGGCCAAGCAATTGTCTTTAGAACAATTTGATGCTTTGATGGACGCTAAAAAACGCTGAGAATAACCCTATTTTTTAATTTTTTTATCCGATTTATTGAAAGTCTTCTAATTGAAGCGGGCTTTTAGTTGATTTCTGTTCAAAAGATATAAGTTATTCTTTTTGATTAAATTCATTCTACAGCCTTATCCCTAGTTTAAGGGAAAAAGCTGGCACCCTGAATGGGGTAATTTTGTATAAGTTTTTAGTACAGATTCCTATTTATTGTAAGAAATCTAACAACAAAACGCATGTATTTAATTGGTTTAATAGAAGACGATTTACAGTTGCGGAAAACAATGGAAAATTATATTTCCTTACAACAGGATTTATCATTGGTGTTTTCGTGCAATAGAATTGAAAAATGGATCAGTATCAGACAAGACGCTGGTATCGTTCCAGATTGTATTCTATTAGACATTGGTTTACCTGGCATTTCAGGTTTAGATGCCATTTCAATCATTAGCAGTTATTACCCCGGCGTTAAAATATTGGTCATTAGTGGCATTGAAGATCCTTTGGTAGCATGGCAAGCAATGATGAACGGCGCCAATGGATTTTTGTTGAAGCCTTTTCGATTAGCAGAAATGCAGAAGCAATTAGAAATATTAAAATCGGGGGGTACTGTATTAGAACCTGAGACAATGACGGGCTTAATTCAAACTGCCAGAAACAGATTCAATAACCAAGATAGTCTTGAGCGTTTTCAGGAATTCGGTTTAACGCAGAGAGAAGTGCAGGTTGCTGAACTATTGGTTGCGGGGTCTAGCTATAAAGAAATTTCAACCATTTTAAATGTGTCTTATACTACCGTAAATGAACATGTTAAAAACATGTACAAGAAAGTAAAAGTCAATTCTAAAATGGCATTTATCAATAGGGTATCAATTATGAAATCATGAATCTGACAAAAGATGAATTGTCTTTTATATTCAATAGCCTGCCGCACGCAGTGTTATTTGAATCTTCAGATCATACAGTGATGTATGTGAATCAGCCATTTTGTACCATGTTTGGTATTGATGCCCCGGCGGATGTTTTGATTGGCACCAATTGTAAAGACAATGCGGTGCAATCAGCTGATTATTTTCTTGAACCTTCTTTGTTTTTATCAAGAATCGAATCAATTTATGCCAATGGTGTGGAAGTATTGAATGAAGAGATTCAATTTTCAAGTGGCCAAACCTTATTGCGCGATTATAAACCAATGACTATTGATGGCCATATCAACGGTCATTTATGGTTGTACAAGCAGCCTGGTGCAGACGTGAATATTTTGAGTACGGCCAATTCACAAAAGCATTTTTACGAAGACTTATTAAATAATATTCCTGCTGACATTGCCATTTTTGATCCTTCGCATCGCTACTTATTTGTCAATAAAATTGCCATATCAAAAAAGGAAACAAGAGATTGGATTATTGGAAAGGATGATTTTGAATACTGCAAACATTTCAATCGTCCAACTGATGCGGCCAACAGCAGAAGGGTATATTTTGATAAAGCCATTGCGTCAAAATCAACTGTTGAATTTGAGGAAATTAATTTAGACAGTTTTGGTAATAAAGTGTATAATCTCAGAAGATTTTCACCAGTGTTGGGTTTAAGTGGAAATGTAGAATATGTTATTGGATATGGCATCAATATTTCAAGCATTCGTGAAAGTGAGTTGAGATTGCAACAATACTACAACGAATTAAAGTCGATGTTTAACAATATCGACCAATTGGTGATTACATTAGACATGACGGGTACAGTTAATTTTGTTAACTCTCAGTGGCTCAAGCTTACTGGTTTAGAAAAAGAAATGCTTGGAGAGAACAGCATTTTTAGATTGATTGAATCGGGCGTAGAGCAATTTAAGAAAACCCTCTTTACTGTTTTCAGTGGATTCACCGTAAAGCCATTAAAAGAGAATCAAGTGGTCATTACTGATAAAAATGGCCAGCTAAGAAACCTTCGGTACTACATGGCTCGATTTAATCAAGTAGAGGAAAGAGGTCAAGTGGTGGCCATATTCTTTACAGATATTACTGATCAATTAAGAGCTGAAAAAGATTTATTAGATACTGCTATACGAGAAAGAAGTTTAAGTGACATGAAAACCAATTTTATGTCGATGGTATCACACGAACTTAGAACTCCTTTATCGGTTATTTTATCAAGTGCGGAAATACTTGAAATGATTTACAGCAAACTTCCTGCAAAAGAAGTTGAAAAAGGCGCTACCTATTTAACACGTATTATAGGTCAGGTTGATAAAATGACCCAATTGATGAACGACTTTTTATTCATCAGTAAAATTGAATCGGGCAAAATCACTCCACAATTAGAATTGATTAATCTGCATGGGTTATTGCAAGAAATTACTGAAGAATCTTACAGTCCCTGGAATGATGGACGTATGTTGGAAGTGGTTTTTAAAGGCAAATCCAATGCGGTTAAGTTCGATAAAACCATGCTCAGGCATATCATGACCAATTTGTTGAATAATGCGTTTAAGTATTCAGCCAATAGTTCGGAAGCGCCAAAAGTAAGAATCAGTTTTACCCCAAAATGGTGGTTCATCACAGTGGTAGACAGTGGTATAGGCATAGAGTCTGATGACATCATCAAATTAGGTGAGCCATTTATACGAGGCTCTAATGTTGGCGAAATTGAAGGCACTGGACTTGGTTTAATGACCATCAAATATTTTGCTGATCACCACCGAGGTGTTTTAAGAGTTAGAAGTAAGAAAAACAAAGGCACTATTGTAACCATCAGATTCCCATATGATCTTAATAAAACAGGAAAACAATGAATAAACAGATTTTAATTGTTGAGGATGAAAGGGATATTCGGGATTCCTTAAAAATCATTTTAGAATTAAACGACTATTCGGTAGAAACAGCTGAGAACGGTCAGGTTGGTTTAGAAAAAGCAATCAATCTTCAACCCGATTTAATTTTATGTGATGTAATGATGCCAATACTAGATGGTTTTGGATTGTTGAAGCAATTGAGAGAAAAAGCCATTGATATCCCTTTGATTTTTTTAACAGCTAAAGCGCAATACAACGATTTAAGAACAGGCATGAATTTAGGCGCTGACGATTATATTTTTAAACCATTTAAAAGCGCGGAGCTTTTACAATCAATCGAAAGACGACTTGAACGTAAGGACCAACTTGAACATCATCTTAAAACATTGATTGATCATTTGGAGCAAACCATTTTATTGATGGTTGGGCATGAATTTAAAACACCCATGCATGGCATCCTTGCATTTACCAATTTGATTAAGCAAAAAGCCAATGATTTGGCCAATGATGAGATTGAAGAGTTTTGTAAGTATTTGGAAAAGTCTAGTCAGCGCTTGCAACAAACCTTCCAAAAAATACAAGTGTATTACGACTTGAAATTGTCGAAAGGTGTGCTTCAATCGGATCAAACCGATGTGGCTTTAGATCAATTACTTGCAACCATTGCGATGCAAGTGGCTAATGAGCATGATCGCTTAGATGATTTGAAAGTGCTATCAATGGAACCACATTCAATTCATATCAGTATTGAATTGTTTTCAATTGCCTTATATGAATTGATTGATAATGCATTTAAATTTTCAAATAAAAATACGCCTGTATCCATTGCCTTAACTACAGGGTTAAATGGAGTGAATATTGAAATTGCTGATCACGGCAATCAATGTAAAGCAGCAGAATTGAGTATGCGGTCTGGAGCGATTGGACAAATCAAACGATCCAAATTTGAACAACAAGGATTGGGTGTAGGATTGGCTCTAGCATTGTTAATCATCAATAGTCAAAACGGACAATTGTTCTTTGAAGATTTACAACCCAACGGCATTAAAACAGAAATTTCTTTGAATCAATAATACAAACCAATGAACCCAAAAAAGAAGGTATTAATCGTAGAAGATACCAAAATGCTGAGAATGTCACTTGAAGTGATTCTCCAAGAAAGCTATGAAGTAGCTGGTGCTGCTGATGGCAATGAAGCCCTAGACCTATTGCGCAATTTCACGCCCGATATTATTTTGTTAGATTTAATGCTGCCATATCCTTTGGATGGATTTTCCTTATTGCGCTTGTTTAAAAGTAATCCCACTACCAATATGGTTCCGGTGATCATTATTTCAGGCTTATCTGGGGAAGACAAAATCATTCAAGGACTTGAATTAGGTGCCAACGACTTTTTAGTTAAACCCATTAAGTCTAAAGAACTGCTTTTAAAAATTAGGAATTTGACAGGCATCGTTCAAGTGAATGAAGACAATGCAAAGCATCAACGGTTAATCACCACCAAAGCTTCATCCAATGCCAATTCAAAAGACTTTTTTGATGATTCTTTTGAAGCCATTGTTGAGAAACTGAACGATGATGACTTAAATACCATTCCTTCCATTGCCAAAAAAATGTCTGTCAGTGTGTCTACACTTGAAAGAATGATTAAGGCAAAATATCAAATGACGCCCAAGCAGTATATCACTGAAATCAAATTAATGAAAGCAGAAGTATTGTTGCGTCAAGGTAATACCAGTGTAAAGCAAGTATCGTTTCAATCTGGTTTTAATTCAGTAGCCTATTTCTGTCATTGCTTTAAGAAGAAGTACGGTAAGCCACCCAAAGCATATGCTTCTGGCTACTTATCAAAATAAGGACTAGTCAATCGTCGGTAAACAAAGGATCACTTCTGTTCCTTTGTTTAACGTACTGGTTAAACTGATTTTCCCTCCGTGTAATTCCATAAATTGTTTGGCTACCGATAAGCCTAAACCAGAGCCTTGATATGTAATGGTATTTGAAGCACGGTAAAATGAATGAAATACTTTTTCAATTTCATCTTCCGGAATGCCTATCCCTTTGTCTTGTATGCTGATATACGCAAGTTTGTCTTTATAATAAATGGAGAGTTCTGGATTTTCTGTACCTACGGAATATTTAAATGCATTCGAAATGATATTGGTCATTACGTGCATAAATAATAGTTCGTCCGCCGCTACCTGTTTGTTTGACAATTCTTCTTTAATTACCAGTGTTCTTCCGTCGGGTTCATTTTGAAAATACGTTTTCGATATTGATCTGATGAAACTGGATAAATCAATTGGCTGTAAATTATAAGCCAACTGCTTGG
>JAIXYL010000189.1 GCA_027490265.1 Sediminibacterium sp. | reverse complement strand
CCTTGATCAATATCCCGAAAATAGATTGCAGGTGTTTGATAGGCCCGGGAAAGTGGTTTATGAAACCATCAATTATGCCAATAATTGGGACGGCAGAGTGAGCAATGGGCAACTTTTGATAAGAGATACGTATATGTATATCCTAAGCATCAAGGGGAAAGTTGTTAAAAAGGGAACCATTAGTTTAATAAGATAAAACTGAATGATATTCAGAATGGATGTAATTATGACTACTAATTATAAAGACAAGCTGATTATAAGTAAGCGCTTAATCTTAATTGTTGTATTGATCTTGACGCAATATCAGCAGACAATAGGACAACAAAGGACTGAAAACCCTATGAGCCAATATTTTCATAATCAATCCTTATTGAATCCAGGGTTTACAGGAACAGATGGCAATAAAATTCAAGCATTTCAAAATCGGAGTTGGGTAGGATTTGATGGGGCGCCTGTTTTAACTGTTTTAACTGGTGAATTTAATTTTGGGAAAAACGCTGCCATAGGTGGACATATATTTAGTGATAAAAGTGGCATTGTTTATAGAACAACTGGCTTGTTGAACTATTCATATCGAATTAAATTTAAGAATGAACATGAACTCAGATTGGGTATTGGATTTAGCGTAACAAGTGAGCGGTTAGACTTAGATATGCTAGAACCTGGTGCTTCTGTAGATCCATTAATTGCTGCAAATATTAATGGAAAGCCAGCTTATGATGGAAACTTTGGTATGCTTTACAATGCAAAGCAATTATCCATCTGGTCAAGTTTCTTTAGGATTAGTGAGAATTTATCGAATAAATCAAATTTAGGCAATGCCGATCTCTTAATGATGAAAAGTGGTATTTATTACCATATCAATCAAGATAAAGTTGATCAAATTCAATTTAAGCCATTAGCCATGATTTCTTTGTATAAAGATTTTGCACCTGTATTTGATTTTGGTACCCAGATTATTGTTAACAAATATGTTAATGCGATGTTTGTATATCAAACTATTGGCAATGTAAGAGCAGGAGCAGGACTTACTTTAGGCGATATTTGCGAAGCCAATATTTTTTACAATTCCAATAATCGTCAGGCTAATATGAATGCACAACAATTTGAATTCGGCTTGACATTTAAATTGTCTAAAAACTAACGGACTTTAGTTTTTCCGAAAAAATATTTTTTTTGCTTTGTGATGTATGCTTATATTTGAAATACAATGCAAACATCTATTAACAACTGGTTCTATTCTTTTTATTATTTCTTCTTTATGAAAAGGAGCCGGGTAATGTTTGCAAAAGCTTAAAAGTCTTAAATCGAATATAAATCCCGGCAAATTGCCGGGATTTTTTTTATCCATCAATACATGAAAAAAGTAGCAATAACTGATAAACAAATAATAAAACAACAGCCTATTTTGGCGGATGGTATTTGCATACAAGGATATGAAGGGAGTTTTCATCAGGTGGCTGCTAGGCAATTTTTTGGCAAACAAGTTAAAGTAATCCCTTGTGCGTCTTTTAGGCAATTGATCAAGCAAACATTAGATCCAACTGTTTCCGCAGGTGCCGTTATGGCCATAGAAAATTCAATTGCTGGAAGTATTTTACCTAATTATAATTTATTGCAGAAAGCAAATTTAAAAGTGGTGGGTGAAGTGTATTTGTCCATTAGTCAAAATTTATTAGTGAATAAAGGGGTGAGTTTATCGGATATAAAAGAAGTGCACAGTCATCCAATGGCAATATTGCAATGTCTTGATTTTTTAGAATCGTATCCGTTTAAATTAATAGAAACAGAAGATACTGCTTTAAGTGCCAAACATGTTCATCAACATAAGAGCAAGCATATTGCTGCTATTGCAAGTAAACTAGCAGCAGAGTTGTTTAATTTAGAAATTGTAGCACCAGATATTCAAACACAAAAAAACAATATCACTCGGTTTTTAATTTTGCAAAGAACGAAGGATGCAAAGCCAATTATTGGAGCTGACAAAGCGTCTATCTATTTTCAAACCAACCATTCCAAGGGTATTTTAGCGAAAGTGTTGACTGAAGTAGCTAAAACAGGGATTAATTTAAGTAAACTTCAGAGTATGCCCATTCCTGGCAGTCATTTTAAGTATGGGTTTTATGCAGACATGGAATTTGATCAATTAAAGCAGTTTGACAATATGATGCATAAAATAGCATCCTTAACCAACAATGTAAAAGTGTTTGGTATTTATAAAAAAGGAAAATTAGTAAAAGGATAGTTATGGACATAGTGAAATCAAATCGATTAGAAGGGATTGGAGAATACTATTTTTCCCAAAAGCTCCGAGAGATTGAACAACTCAATAAAGCAGGGAAAGACATTATTAATTTGGGTATAGGCAGTCCTGATTTACCACCACATCCATCTGTTATTAATGCGTTACAAGCGCAAGCTGGTTTGGAAAACACGCATGCATATCAATCTTATAAAGGGGTTCCAGCATTGAGAAATGCCATAGCTAACTGGTATCAAACCCAATACCATGTTGGTTTAAATCCTGATACAGAAATATTGCCTTTGTTAGGCAGTAAGGAGGGGATCATGCATATCTGTATGACTTATTTAAACCCTGGTGATGAAGTATTGATTCCTAATCCAGGGTATCCAACTTATACCAGTGCCGTTAAATTGGCTGGGGGAAAACCTATTTATTTTGAGTTAACTGAAGCAGGAAATTGGGAACCCGATTTTGCTGCATTGGAGGCAAGCGATTTAAGTAAAGTTAAATTGATGTGGGTGAATTATCCTCAAATGCCAACCGGGAAAAAGCCAAGCTTAGAATTATTCAATCAATTGGTTGCATTTGGTAAAAAGCACCAAATCTTAATTTGTCATGATAATCCATATAGTTTTATTTTAAATGATACACCAATGAGTTTATTAAGTGTAGCAGGTGCAATGGATACTGCTATAGAATTAAATTCATTAAGTAAGAGTCATAATATGGCAGGTTGGCGAGTAGGTATGCTTTGTGGTGCTGCAGAAAGGATTAATGAAGTACTTACCTTCAAAAGTAATATGGATAGCGGCATGTTTTTACCCATTCAACACGCAGCAGCAGTAGCATTAAGTTTAGATCATGATTGGTATGATTCGGTGAATGAAGTGTATGCTAAGCGAAGAGAAAAAGTGTTTGAATTATTGGACACCCTTGATTGCCAATACAGTACTGATCAAGTAGGGATGTTTGTTTGGGCAAAAATTCCAGACGACCTCAAAGATGGATATGCATTAAGCGACCAAGTGTTATACAATAGTAACGTTTTTATAACGCCTGGTGGAATTTTTGGATCCGCTGGCAATTCATTCATAAGAGTAAGTTTATGTGGGAGCATCACCAAATTTGAGCATGCTATTCAAAGGATAAAATCAAATAAGACGAAATAAACAATAGTATGGTCATTACAATAGTTGGAACCGGTTTAATTGGAGGCTCACTTTCAATAGCATTGCAAGAGAAAGGATTGGCTAGCCATGTTATAGGCGTAGAACATAATCCTTCACATGCAACAAAAGCCATTGAATTGGGATTGGTTCAAGAATGCTTGCCTCTAGCAGATGCCATTCAAAAATCTGCTTTAATTATTATTGCTACTCCAATTAACGCGGCTGAACAAATATTACCTGAAATTTTAAATCATGTTCAAGATCAAGTGGTATTTGATGTTGGTTCTACCAAATCAAAAATTGTAGAAGCAGTACAAGATCATCCAAAGAGAGGCAGATTTGTTGCAACACACCCGATGTGGGGAACAGAAAATAGTGGACCAACTGCAGCAGTAAAGGGGGCATTTAGTAAAAAAGCGACAGTGATCTGTGATAAAATGCATTCTGATGCCGATGCATTGGCATTCGTTGAAAAACTATATGCAACATTGGAAATGCATATTTTGTATATGGACTCTACTGCTCATGATATGCATGTGGCTTACATTAGTCATATATCACATATTACATCTTTTGCCTTGGCCAACACTGTTTTAGAGAAAGAAAGGGAAGAAGATGCCATTTTTGAACTAGCAAGTGGTGGTTTTGAGAGTACCGTAAGGCTGGCAAAGAGTAATGCAGCCATGTGGGTGCCAATTTTTATGCAAAACAGAGAAAATATATTAGATGTATTAAATGAACATATCAGTCAATTGAGAAAATTTAAGTCGAGTTTAGAAAAAGAGAACTACGATTATTTGCAAGAATTGATTGAAAAAGCCAATGGAATAAGGAGAATACTGAAGTAAAACACCGCAAAGCAGGCTATATAGAGTACCTTTGCAAAAATTTTAGAATACATGATTACATTTGAAGGGTTGGGAATTGACGAGCGTTTAATTCAAGCAACCACAGAGTTGGGGTATGTGAACCCAACGGCAATTCAGGAACAGGCGATACCGGTCTTATTGAGCGGAACGACTGATTTTATCGGTTTGGCGCAAACCGGCACGGGAAAAACAGCAGCATTTGGATTACCCTTGTTACACATTATAGACGCAGCAGCAAAATATCCACAGGCATTGGTGGTTTGTCCTACACGCGAATTGTGTTTGCAGATTGTTAAAGAGATAGAGCTGTTTAAGAAATATATGACCGGCATTTCGGTTGTGGCAGTTTATGGAGGTGCTTCCATCGGATTACAGATCCGTGATCTGAAAAGAGGCGTACAAATTGTTGTGGCTACACCAGGTAGACTCATTGATTTGATAGAGCGTAAAGCCATCAATTTAGAGCAAATCAGTTATGTAGTATTGGATGAAGCAGATGAGATGTTGAACATGGGCTTTCAGGATGATATTGAGTTCATCTTAAAAAATACACCCCAGCGAAACAGTACTTGGTTATTCAGTGCAACCATGCCACCAGAAATTAGAAAGGTGAGTAAGCGCTACATGAACAATCCAAAAGAAGTAACGGTAGGAAAAGTAAATACTGCTAACAAAAGTATTGATCATCAGTACTATGTTACTACAGCACACCATCGTTATGAAACACTAAAGCGTATCATCGATTTTAATCCTGGTATTTATGGTATTATTTTCACCAGAACCAAGTTAGACGCGCAAGAAATTTCAGAACGTTTAACAAGGGAAGGATATGATATTGATGCATTGCATGGCGATCTAACACAAGGTCAACGTGATAAAGTGATGGGCCAATTCAGGGATAAGAGCCTCCAATTATTGATTGCAACGGATGTAGCTGCAAGAGGGATTGATGTGCAAGGAATCACCCATGTGATCAACTTTGAATTGCCTGATGATGTTGAAATTTACACCCACAGAAGTGGACGTACTGGTAGAGCTGGCAATCATGGCATTTGTATTTCAATTGTGCATGCCAAAGAAACCTATAAGCTTAAGCAAATTGAAAGAATCAATAATTGTCATTTTAGTAAACTAGATATTCCTTCTGGAAAAGATGTTTGTAGAAAACAATTCTTCTCTTTCATGGACAAACTTTTATCGGCAGATATCAGTCATGGAGATTACGAAACTTATGTACCTATGTTGGCAGAAAAGTTTGCTGACGTAAGTAAAGAAGATGTATTAAAGCGAGTGGCTGCAATGGAATTTGATCGCTTCTTAAAATACTATGAGAACTCTGAAGATTTAAATATTAGAGAGCGTGATAGAAGTGCCAAAAGAGATGCCAATGATCGTGGAGACAATCGCTCTAGCCGAAGAGAAAGTGGCAGAGACGCTGGACGAGATACAGGTAGAGGCGATAGCAGAAAAGAATACAAATCTGGTGGTGGTTACAGTAGATTATTTGTAAACCTTGGCACCAAAGATGGATTTTATAAGGCGAGCTTTTTGCAGTTTGTATTAGACATGAGCGATTTGAAAAAGGACGTGTTAGGTAGAATTGATATGAAAGACATGAACAGTTGGATTGAGATTGAAAAATCTGCAGCCCAACAAATGATTCGGGCTTTGGATGGTAAAAAATACAAAGGCAGAAGTATTCGAATGAATGATGCTGATAGCGGTGGCGGAAGAAGATAAATTATTCACAAGCAATTGAACTTTATATGGAACAGACTTTACAGCAAGCAACCTCAATTAATCAGGTCCTTGCAAAACGACCATTAATTATTTCAGGGCCCTGTAGTGCCGAAACCGAAGAACAAGTGTTGGCAACTGCCAGTCAACTTGCTGCAACTGGCAAAGTAGATATTTTGCGTGCTGGTATTTGGAAACCAAGAACCAGGCCAGGTAGTTTTGAAGGGGTAGGGACGAAGGGTTTACCTTGGTTACAAAAAGCCAAAGAATTAACAGGATTGCCGGTAGCAGTTGAAGTTGCAACTGGTAAGCAAGTAGAAGATGCACTACATTTTGGTGTAGATGTTTTGTGGATTGGTGCAAGAACCACGGTTAATCCTTTTAGTGTGCAAGATGTAGCGGATGCATTAAAAGGTGTAGACGTGCCTGTGTTAATTAAAAACCCCATTAATCCAGATTTAGAATTATGGATTGGTGCAGCAGAACGCGTAGCGAAAGCAGGCATTCAACATATTGGATTGATTCACCGAGGTTTTAGTTCGTATGGTAATACAGAATATCGCAATGCACCCATGTGGCATTTGGCGATTGAGATGAAACGTCGTTTTCCAGAAATGTTGATGATCAATGATCCATCACATATTTGTGGCAGAAGAGATATTCTACAAGAAGTTGCACAAAAAGCAATTGACTTAGATTTTGATGGACTGATTATTGAAAGCCATATTGATCCTGATAATGCTTGGAGTGATGCGAAACAACAGGTTACACCTGAAGTTTTGGGCGCAATGATCAACAATATCATTTGGCGGAAAGAGGATATTATTTCTGAAGAACTCCATGTTCAGATGGATAAAATGCGCGCTCAGATTAATCAGCTTGACGATGAATTGTTGCAATTATTGGGTCAGCGTATGAAAGTGGCTGATAAGATTGGTCAATACAAAAAAGACAATAATATTACCATTTTACAAACCAATCGTTGGAATGCCATTCTTGAACGTGCTTTTGTAAAAGGTGGTCAATTAGGATTAAGCCAAGAATTTATTACTAAGTATTTTGATGCAGTGCATATGGAAAGCATTAATCATCAGAATAAGATCATGAATGCATAGTATGCAAACGAAGCGTTTTCTTTTCTCAGATAAAGCTACCGTCTTTTATTTTGACGCGGCATTTGCGTTGCTAGAAAAAATAGTGCCAAAAGAAAAAGCGGTGATTGTTACCGATGAACATGTATTAAAAGCCCATCAACGTAAACTGAAAGGGTATAATACCATCGTATTAAAACCTGGAGAAGCTTACAAAGTTCAACAAACAGTAGACGCTGTTATTGATCAATTAATCTTGATGGGAGCTGATAGACAAACCGTCTTAATTGGCTTTGGGGGTGGGGTAGTGACCGATCTTACAGGTTATGTGGCTGGTATTTTTATGCGTGGTATCAGTGTTGGGTATATACCTACGTCTTTATTGGCAATGGTAGATGCTGCCATTGGCGGTAAAAATGGCATTGATGTTGGCGTCTATAAAAATATGGTTGGACTTATTCGACAGCCATCATTTTTAATTTATGATTATTCATTGCTTAAAACACTGCCACTCACTGAGTGGAAAAATGGGTTTGCAGAAATCATTAAACATGCTTGTATAAAGGATGCTAGAATGTTTAGTGAGCTTGAGCAAAACAGCATAGCCAAGTATCGAAAAAATCCTGATTTATTGGCTAAGTTGATTACACGCAATGCATTAATCAAAATAAAAATAGTTCAGGAGGATGAATTTGAGAAAGCTGATCGAAAGCTCTTAAATTTTGGACATACACTCGGACATGCCATTGAAAACATGTATCAATTAAGTCATGGAGAAGCCATTAGCATTGGAATGACTTATGCGGTCTTTATGTCGCAACAATTACAGCAATATCAAGAGCCGGAAAGAGTGATTAAATTATTGCAACAATATGGTTTGCCAACAGTCGTCAAGTTTGATGCAAAGAAGGCATTTGACGTTTTGTTGAAAGACAAAAAAAGAACCGCTGATACCATCCATTATATCTTGTTGCAAAAAACAGGTAAAGCCATTGCGCAACCAATTATGTTGACGCAACTGAAAGACATTTTTAAACAGTTTTAATTGCGATTGTACTGATGATTGTAAGCATTCATCCATCCAAGATATTCGGTTCTGTGCTGGCAAATGCTAGTAAAAGCTGTATGCAACGTGCATGCGCTGCTGCATTATTACATCAGGGTACAACTTCTATTATTAATCCAGGTAATAGTTTTGACGATCTTGCTGCTATTGAAATGATTCAGCATTTAGGCGCTACCGTTACAAAATTGGATAACGGAACACTTTTGATAACATCAAATGGCGTTCAACCCAAAACGGCTCAGTTGAATTGTGGCGAAAGTGGATTAGGGATTCGCATGTTTACACCTATCGCCGCATTAAGCCATCAGGCAATTCAAATTAATGGAAAGGGGAGTTTGTTAAGCAGGCCCATGCATTTTTTTGATGAAGTATTACCAATGCTTCAGGTACAAATTGTGTCTACAAATGGACACTTGCCCATACAGATACAAGGGCCCCTTGTTCCCAAAAATATCACCATTGATGGTGGATTAAGTTCTCAATTTTTAACGGGCCTGTTAATGGCTTATGGTGCAGCAAAAGCTGATCAAACGACCATTACGGTTCAACATTTAAAGAGCAAGCCTTATATTGATTTGACCATAAAAGTGATGGAAGCATTTGGTATGCAAGTACAGCACAACAATTATGAGACTTTTCAATTCAAACAAATCAATCCCAAACAAATTCCTGAAAATTTGGTTTATCAGGTTGAAGGTGATTGGAGTGGGGCTGCATTTTTATTAGTGGCAGGTGCGGTAGCAGGCTCAATCGTTGTTAAGGGATTGGATGTGTTTTCAACGCAGGCTGACAAAGCTATTTTAAGGGCATTGTCTGATGCAGGGGCAGGCTTATCTATTCAGGAACACCAAATTGAAGTGAATGCATTACCGTTGAAAGCTTTTCATTTTGATGCTACCGATTGCCCCGACTTGTTTCCTCCGTTGGTAGCATTGGCTAGTTTTTGTGAAGGGACAACGGTGATTGAAGGGGTGGAACGTTTAGCTCATAAAGAGAGCAATAGAGGATTAACCTTGCAAAAGGAATTTGCCAAATTGGGTGTAACCATTCAATTGCAAGATAATTTGATGTTGATCTCTGGGCTAAGACAAGGGTTGCAGTGTCAGGCTATTCAATCCACAGAAGTACACTCGCATCACGATCACCGAATTGCCATGGCCGCTGCAATTGCAGCATTAAATGCCAATGGGCCGGTGGTTATTGAAGCTGCGGAAGCCATCAATAAATCGTATCCTGCATTTTATGCGCATTTACAACAGTTGGGGGTGGAAGTAATAACTCAAGTATAATAACGTTTTAAATAAAAGGCATACAGTGAACGCATTTGGACAATTATTTCGCATTCAGATTTTTGGGGAGTCGCATGGGGCTTGTGTTGGCTTAATTGTGGATGGTTGCCCTGCTGGTTTGCCACTTTCCGTAGAGGATTTTTTAATTGATACTGAAAGAAGAAAAGGGGGTGTTCAAAAAGGAACAACGCCAAGAAAAGAGGATGACTTGCCTATTTTCAAAACGGGGTTATTCAACGGGAAAACTACAGGGGCTCCGTTAACCATATTGTTTGAAAACAACAATACCAGAAGTCAGGATTATGACAAACATCGCGCGATTCCTAGACCAGGCCATGCTGATTTTACAGCCCATCATAAATACGGCGGGTTTGAAGACTTTAGAGGTGGCGGGCATTTCAGTGGAAGGTTGACCGTTTGTTTGGTAGCCGCTGGGGTCATCGCAAAAAAAATATTAGCCCCGCATCAGATTCAGGTTCAATCCACCATAACCGCAATAGCAGGGGAAACGGATATCAATATAGGTTTACAAAAAGCCATTGATGCCAAAGACAGTGTTGGGGGGATTGTAGCTTGCACAGTCACTGGGTTGCCGATTGGATTAGGCGAGCATTTCTTCAATTCAGTTGAGTCTTTAATAAGTCATGCAGTTTTTGCCATACCAGCTGTTAAAGGCATTGAATTCGGTGCTGGTTTTGCTGCAGCAAACATGTTTGGAACTGAGCACAACGATGCCATTGAAGATGAAAGCGGTAAAACCACAACCAATCATGCTGGTGGTATTGTAGGTGGAATTACCAATGGAAATGATTTAATTTTTAGAGTAGCCATTAAGCCAACCTCGTCAACACCAAAAGAACAAGTCTCTTATAATTGGGAAACCCAACAAAAAGAAGTGTTCTCTGTAAAAGGTAGGCACGATTTATGCATAGCTTTAAGGGTGCCAGTGGTTTTAGAAGCCGTGACCGCGATGGTGATGGTTGATTTAATGTTATTAGAACAACATATTAAACGAGTTTATTAGTATGAACGGTGAATTTATCTATCATATCACCACGCAATTGCAGTGGGATAAAGCTTTGCAATTAGGCTATTACGAAGCAGATACATTAGCAAAAGAAGGCTTCATGCATTGCAGTACAGCCGATCAGGTTGCTGGTGTTTTAGAAAGGTATTACCAAGGTGCAACCGGATTGGTTAAATTGACCATACAAAAGGACAAAGTAGATCGCCCCTTGGTTTTTGAATTGGCAGGGTCAATTAATGAAGTATTTCCACATATTCACGGGCCACTCAATTTAAATGCAGTGGTAGCTGTCACCTCAATTTAATTTTCTAATTCATTGATTATCAATAAGTATTTTATATACTTGATTGATTTTATTTATTTGAACGCATCTTCGGCATGTTATTTGGCTAAAAGGGAAAACTGGTAGCGCTCATTCTAAGGAATTTTTGTACCTTATAGCTGGCCAGCATTGTTCACCTAAATTACATGCATGCGTTTTTTAATTATTTTCTTGATGAGTTTTGGTATGGCTTTATCTAGCCATGCACAAACCCAAAAAGACACCATCTTGTTTAATCCTGGCATGCCAGATAGTCTGTTATGGTCAACAGACAGTGCATTAAAAGCAGATGCCAATCTTATATTTACGGGTAAAGTCATCAAAGGTACAGCCAGTTATTACAGCGCTAAATTTGAAGGTGTTAAAACGGCATCTGGAGAGCGCTTTAGTAATAAAGCCTTTACTGGCGCTAGCAATAGCTTACCCATCGGTACTTGGGTAAAAGTAACCAATACCAAAAATGGCAAATGGGTCGTAGTCAAAATCAATGATAAAATGCATCCGAAAATGAAGAAAAAGGGTCGGGTTATTGATTTGACCAGGGCTGCAGCCAAAAAACTACAGTTTTTAAGCAGTGGGCTAACAAAAGTTAAATTGGAAGTGGTAGAACCGCCAATGGGTAAAAATATTTAAAAGATAAAGTTATCATAATTTTAGAAAACCAATTTCTCCGTGTATTTTTGCTCCAAATTAACAAAAACCTGTTTATGAAGAAATTTCTGTTTTCTTTAATTGTTGTTGGTTTGGCAACTGCTTCAATTGCCCAAACGCCAACTAGCTACAAGAAAAGACCCAGTTTAGGCGTCTCTTTTTTCTTGAATGATATGTTTACTGTGGAAAAAGTAAGCCGAACTTCTTTGTCTCGTGTATTACAAAGTGGTGGTTATACTCCTCTGAAAGATATGGCAATGGGATTAAACGTACAATACTTTGAGGGCATTAGTGAACATGTTGATTTCATGGCATCGGTAGCAGGAAGTTTTTCAAAATATCCATTCTATTTTAATACAGGGATTCCTAGGTCGACCAATAATTTGTTTTTACTTGAAACAGATGCCAACGTAAATGTTAAAATGTTGACCGACAAATATTTTATAGTGCCTTACATGACATTTGGTGTTGGTGCATCCATGTACAATGGTACTTATTTTGCTGCACAAGGAAATACTGGTTTAGGTCTACAAATCAATCTGGGATTTGAAACGTTCATCAATACTCAAATTCTTTATCGTGCTGCTGTTTCTAACCTTGCAGTAAATCACCTTGCGTATTCTTTCGGAATTGCTTCTCCTTTAAAGGATAAGCCAGCACCAGTATTGGTTACGCCTCCACCACCACCAGTAGTTGCGCCTCCTGCACCTGTTGATACAGATAAGGATGGCATCAACGATAAAGACGATAAGTGTCCTACTGTTGCTGGTGTAGCTAAGTACAATGGTTGTCCAGTGCCTGATACAGATAAAGATGGCATTAATGATGAAAACGATAAGTGTCCTACTGTTGCTGGCATTGCTAAATACAATGGTTGTCCAATTCCTGATACTGATAAAGACGGTGTGAATGATGAAGAAGATAAATGTCCTTCTGTTCCAGGTTTGGCACGTTACCAAGGTTGTCCAATTCCAGATACAGATGGTGACGGCGTAAATGATGAAGAAGACAAATGTCCTTCAATCAAAGGCAGTCGTGAAAACAACGGTTGTCCTGAATTAAAAGCTACTTATAACTTTGACAATAAGAAAGTACAGTTCTTAACTGGTTCTTCAGTATTAACCAAAGTATCTAAAGTTGAATTAAACAAAGTGGTGAAAGCGTTGAATGAAAATCCAACATTGAAACTATTTGTTGAAGGTCATACTGATGCTACAGGTAGCGATAAAATCAATAAGCCATTATCATTGAAGCGTGCTAATGCAGTTAAAATGTATTTAGTGGCTCAAAAAGTAGATGCTGCTAGATTAACTACAGAAGGTTTTGGTAGTAGTCAACCAATTGCAGATAACAAAACTGCAAAAGGTAAAGCATTGAACAGAAGAGTAGATTTCAAAGTTCAAGAATAATCTTGAATAACAATAAGCAAAAAAATACCCTTGCAAATGCAAGGGTATTTTTTTTAAATGACTTATTAATGGATTCGATCCCCTCTTAATTCAAGGTGCTTCATGATGTCAATTTCGTATGTCAACCATTCTTTCCATCTAGCTCTAACTTTGCTTTTAGGTATATACAACTCGGCAAGCGTGATAAATAATGTATAGTGTCCTGCTTCACTTTCCATGAATTTTCTGTAGAATTTTCGCATATAAGGATCTTCCAATCCTTCACTAAGTCGTTTAAATCTTTCACAACTTCTGGCTTCAATTAATGCCATGGTTAATAATTGATCTAGTAAACGATCTTCAATATGCCCGCCCTTTTTTTGGAAAATCAAGAGTTGATTAACGTATTCATCTTTTCGTTGCTTACCCAAAGACAAACCTCGTTTGTTTAGTTCGGCCAATACGGCTCTAAAATGACCCCATTCTTCAGTAACGATAGGAGAAAGTGCTTCAACCAATTCTTTTTTGTCACTGTATCTTTGAATATAAGATATACAGGTTAATGCCGCTTTTTGCTCACAATAAGCATGGTCAGTTAAGATGGCTTCTAATGAAATGCTGGCAAGATCTACCCATCTTGGGTCAGTAGGCAATTGAAGTCCTAGGATATTTTTAGCATGTTGCGATAAATCGTTTGTCATGAATTAGATTATTGTTCAAAATAGGCTAAACTGCCACCTACCCAGTCTTTATCTTGATTGTACCGAACACCAATCATTTTACCCTTACTTAATCTGGCTAAATTATTTGTAGCGACAGGTCTGTCTGCACCTTCTTTCCAAAAATAAAAAATACGTAATTCGGCTTTTGCTGGTTCATTTGGCGTATTCACTACAGCAGCATATTTTACTTTTTTTTGTAGTATCCAATTTTCTGGGTCCGGAACTGCTTCAATATCTTTCTGTTGCACGTCAATGATAACACCCTGACCAGCAAAAGAGAATAATGGTTTTAAAACATAGTTTTCTAAGTCAGCAGGTATTTGCTTAAGTTCATTTAAAAACCAAGTAGTAGGTACATAAGGATGATGAATAAATGGCAAAGTATATTTACTGATTCGGTAGAACCAATTTGGGTGTGGTATCCACTCTACATTCAACGATTCAAATAGTATTTGCCCTTTGGCTTGTATTGCAGTTGATTGTTGTTGTAAATCATCAAAAATAATTCGGTTGTAAATCCGTTTGATTTGGATTTTTTTCTGATCCTTTATATAATACAAGTCATTGCCTTCTTTAATCAATTCGGTTAAACAAACAATGGAGATACCAGTATACAAGGCCGTAAAATAAAAGTCTATTCGGGTTTTTTGTTGGTGCGGTAAAATCTCTAAAAGAATCACTTCTTCAGGTGCATGCTCGCCTACAATAATATCTTTTAGTAATGCTTGATAGCTTTCAGCATTAAACCCATTTAAATAGGTACTGTAATTTTCAGGAATGTCAAAGTGTTTCCGATTGATTTCATCATGCCAAATTTGATAACCAAATAGGGTAGGGAAACCTTGCATTTCAATTAACTGTGGCTCTAATTCACCCGCTTCATTTTCACATATGCCAAAATCAAATGCTATAAATTGGGTATGTCCATTTTCGTTTGGTACCTGTACATTAGATGGAATGGCATTATTGGTTAATTCTACAAAATTTGGCTGCACAATGACATCTACAATTGATTCACAAGCAGATAAAATTTTGTCTTTAAACGAGCGGTCAATAAATATGGGCGTTTCTGCTACCCTGAATTCAATGGCGCCTTTAAACTGACTGTTTAAATCTTGCAAATAAGCCTGATACTTCGCTTCCGTAAATGCGTTGTTGAACTGCTGTCTGATAGAAGGAACCATACACAAAAGTTTAAGATGACTGTGCAACCAATTCTTTCGCTGCTTCGTTTAAAAAGTTAGGCAGAATATGTTGATAGGTCCACATAATTTTCCCTGGATCCAATAATTGCTCAACCATGCTTTGCCATTTGGCTTCACCATGGGTTTCAATGACCATTTGTTTTTTATCCGCTCTTTGCAAATACATCGCCATACCATTAGCGTCGGCTTCTGGATGAAATTGTGTGCCCATAAAATAGGATGAAAATCGAACCGCCATGATGGCTCTTTCAAAGGGCACATGTGGTCTGTTTTTTTCAATGGCCAAAATTGCACCCCCCATCTGTCTAATCGTTTCATGATTGGGTTCAATCACTTGGAAATCTCTACTATCAACACAATAAAATGGATCATTTAATCCGTCAAAAATTTTTTCATAATGACCATCCTCCATCATATGCACAGGGAATACGCCGAATGAAGTTGATTTGCGTTTGCAAACGGTTCCAATTTGATAATGCCTACACAATAATTGAAAACTGTGGCAAATAAAAAACGCATGTTTTTTGGGGAAGTTTTCCCGTCCATTATTCCAGTCTTCTAACTGTTTTAACCAACCAAAATATTTTGATTCCCACTCTGTACCAATTGTTTCCAAAGGTGATCCCGGACCACCGCTTGAAATGTACATATCATATTCCAATGAAGGCACTTCATTGAATTGACGTACATTGAATTCATCCACTTGAATGGTCAATTGTTGTGCTGCACCCCATTCAGCTATAATGGTGCGGATACAACGCATACCTTCATTTGCGACCCCTTCGTATAAGTCTAGTATGGCAACTTTATAATCTGATTGTTGATTGGTTCCCATGCTTATAAATAACTCAAATTAGTTTTTGGTGTAAGGGTTAATAAGGTTTCGTACATCAATTTAATTGTGTCTTCAATGTCTTTTTTATGAATCATTTCTACTGTTGTGTGCATGTACCTTAATGGGATAGAAATCAATACAGAGGGGCAACCATCATTTGCATAAGCAAAGCTGTCTGTATCTGTTCCTGTGCTTCTGCTTAAGGTTCTCATTTGTACAGGGATCTTATTCTTTTCAGCAACTGATTCAACAACCGATAATAGTTTGTTATGGATAGCGGGTGCAAATGCCAAAGATGGGCCTTTGCCACATTGAATATCCCCCTCAATAATTTTGCTAATCATTGGGGTACTCGTATCATGGGTAACATCAGTAATGATGGCAATATTGGGTTTGATTCTTCGTGCAATCATCTCTGCGCCACGTAATCCAATTTCTTCTTGTACCGCATTTACCACGTATAAGCCAAAGGGTAGTTGTTTTTTGTTTTCTTTTAATAAACGAGCTACTTCTGCAATCATGAATCCACCCACTCTATTATCGAATGCTCGGCCAATTATAAAGTCGTAGGCCAATTCATCATAACCTTCCTCATAGGTAACCACTGATCCAATGCGAATGCCCAATGCTTCAACTTCTTTCTTGTTTCTTGCACCACAATCTAAACAGAGGTTTTCTATTTTGGGGGAAGGTTCTTTTTGTTCAGGATTGCTCAAACGCGTATGGATAGCTGGCCAACCAAATACCGCTTTTACAGGCCCTTTTTTGCCATGAATCAAGACTCTTTTGGCAGGTGCTATTTGGTGATCAACGCCTCCATTTCTTTTTAAATAAATAAGTCCCTGTTCGTTGATGTAATTTACGAACCAACTGATTTCATCACAATGTGCTTCTATCACTATTTTAAATGGTGCAGTTGGATTAATTACGCCAACTGCAGTACCATAAGGGTCGGTAAACATAGTATCTACATAAGGCTTAATGTAGTCCATCCATAGTTTTTGTCCATTGCTTTCAAATCCAACAGGAGATGGTGTATTAATATAATTTTTTAAAAAATTCATGGACTTTTCGGTTACAACCGATTTAGTCTTAGCTGTTTTAGCTTTTGCCATTGTTGTTCATTTAAATTGTCATCGTGCCAATCATGCCGCAAATTGCCTTTACGAGCATTAATCCGTCAATGATTGCAAGATAATAGAGAATGCTTTTACGTGCATGCATCTGGGTACATACAGTTATTAACAATACATAAGGAATACTGTTGAATACTATTCTAAATACAGTCAAATTTTGCATAAAAGCGATTCCCCAATAGGTCAAACATCCTAGAATGGCCATTGGAAACACAAGCCAGCACAAGGTTTTTTTAACACCTAGTAAAATGACCCATGTTGTGATCTTTTCTTGTGCATCTGCAAAGACATCTTTGATGTCGAATAATACCGATAATAGACTGATGTAAAGCCAATTATTCAGGAAAACAAGCCAAGTATCTGCATCTAAACTTCTATTTTGTCCTGGAAAACTTAGGTCATAAAAAAATACAGGCGTAAACGACACTAAGCCTGCCCAAACCAATCCAATAATAAAAGGTTTTAAAAGACCAGCATGTCTTAGGCTCCATTTCCCCAAGATTTGGTGTAATTGGTGGTAATAGGCGGCACTGATCAACAATAGTGCAAAAATTAATGCCCAGCTAATCCAATGAACCTGATCAAAATGTGGTTGTAACCCATTGACCATCAACAGAAGGATTAACCCGATTAGTGCAGTAAAAATGATTTGAATTTTTTCTACATTTTTTTGATGTAACCCATACCATTGGCTTCGATCGTTTGCCATATTGGGTTGGCGTATTACATCTATATAATAGGCATGTGTATAATACAATACCGTTGCTATGCTTATTAAAGCATAATAAAATGGGTTGTTGAGTGGTAAGCCTAATTGTAATGAAGTGTCAATGGAGAGCGCTATTGCACAAATACCATAAAAGTAATTGCCATAGAAGAAACCCTTAATAGGGGTATACTTCCACATTATCTAATTAAGATAATATCAGGGGAGCTAATGGTATCACTGCGATTATTGGCTTTGTCTTTTAACCAAAATCTAAAAAATGCGGTATCGTTCCGATTGTTGCAACCAACAATGGAAGGTGTACCTGGAACATTGGCATTGTAAACGAAACTGATTTCTAGCTTTCCTTTTAAGTTGGGCGTACCCGTAAAATCAGGCACCCTATTGGGGCTGATGAATTGAACACCCGGGGTTGTGGGGCAGGTTCTTGATACTTTTTGTACCCATAAAGTATCCTGTATGTCTCCCTCTTTGTCTGTAAAGTTTAAAGAAAAAATGAGCAAGTCTCCTTGTCTTAGCTGGGTCGAATTGACTTCACCAAAACTTAGTGTAGGCTTGGTATTGAACTCGTCTTTTTTGCAGCCGTAAAAAAAGCTGGCAATTGTCAGTAGGATTAATAATTTTGCGCTCATTCGTTTACTTTCTAGTCAAATTTAGTTAAAACAATACAAACCAAGTTGGTACTACCCTTTGATATTAACAATATTTTTTCTGTAAATGCTGACAATTTTAGTCAATTGAGCCTATCCATTTTTCATTGGCAGTATCAGCATAACAAAGTTTATCAGCAATGGGTTGACTTATTGGGTGTTCATTTAAACGATATAAAGATACCACAATCTATACCAGCGTTGCCTATTTCTTTCTTTAAAGACTATACAGTGATATCAAGTGATTTGCCCCCAAATATTGTTTTTGAGAGCAGTGGCACTACAGGAATGATAACCAGTCGGCATAGTTTGGTTGATGTACAATTGTATGAACAAAGTTTTTTGCAAGGGTTCCAACATCAATATGGGGCATTAAACGAATGGTGCATATTAGCACTTTTGCCCGCCTATTTAGAGCGGCAGCACTCTTCATTGGTGTATATGGCCAATCGAATGATTCAAGAAAGCCAACATGAGCAGAGTGGTTTCTATTTGTATAATTATGCCGATTTGGCAAAAACCATACAGGTTTTAGAATCTTCAGGACAAAAAACCCTTTTGTTGGGGGTCACTTTTGCTTTATTGGATTTTTCAGCTCAGTTTCCCATGCAACTAAAGCATACCATTGTAATGGAAACAGGTGGAATGAAGGGACGGGGCAAAGAGTTGACACGTTTAGCATTACACGAAACCTTGTCTAGCCGATTAGGATTATCCGTAGTTCACGGCGAATATGGCATGACCGAATTATTGAGTCAGGCCTATTCAAAAGGTGATGGCAGGTACCAATGTCCGCCTTGGATGAAAGTGTACGTTCATAAAGAAGACGATCCATTTGAATTATCTGAAACAGGCACAGGGCTGATTCAAGTAATTGACTTAGCGAATGTTTACAGTTGTGCATTCATTGCAACGCAGGATATTGGTCGTGTGTATGCAGATGGTAGTTTTGAAGTGTTGGGTAGGATGGATCATGCTGACGTACGGGGTTGTAGTTTATTGGTTATTTAATACACTTTTGTAAACATCCACATGCGATTGAGCAATGGCATTCCAAGCAAAATGCTCAACAATCATTTGATGTGCATTCATTTTTTTCCTATTCCAATGAACGGTATCTATATCAACCATGCTTTGTTTAAACTGTTCAACCATGGCAGATACAGTCAATTCTTTAAGTATATAACCGGCATTACATTGTTCTACCAATTCTGCTAAACCTGTTTCGGAAGACACCATGATTGGAATAGACATAGCGGCGGCTTCAATTAATACTGCAGGTGAATAGTCTAACCTTGAAGGCCTGATCATGACATCTATATGGCTGAGTTGCTCAAACTTTAATGCCCCAAAAACGGCGGGTTTAACAAATACATATTTGTGTAGGTTGTATTTTTTAATCCATTTTAAAATAGTATTTCTGTCCTTGCCATTGCCCATGATCCAAAGCACGGCATTGTTTTTATGCAATTTTTTAAAATCGGCAAAAGCTTTTAGCAAAATATCAAGTCCCATTTCCTCCATATTTAATTCACCATTAAAGCAATAAATAATTTCATCATGCTTTAAAATTTTTGGAGCAATATGAAGTTGGGTATTCAATAACCCATTGGGTTTGATATAGGACTTTTGGGTATTAAATTCTACGAATTGACTAAGTGATTGTTGTTCGTAATTACTTGAAAAATGTAAAGCGCTGGCCCACGTAATGATATTGACGTCAAAGTTTAAAAAATACTGACGTTTTAAGTAGCCAGCTTTTTGAAGCGAATATGAATGATACCTTCCATGTGGGGTTAAAATATAGGGGATTCCTTTTTCGTATAAATAAAAAGCCAGAGAATAAAAAGCTGGAATGATACCACCATGTATATGCACAATGGTATTTGGCTGAATGGTATCAATCGCTGATTTGATTAAAGCAGTTGTACGCCAAGGAAGTAGTTTTTTGGTAAAACTTTTTGTGTGAAATCCCTTATGTTGTAATTGATCTAATGGCTTTGAGCCAATTTCCCAAACCGTCACTGTATGCCCTAATTTGGTTTGCTCAATGGCTAATTGACTGACAATGTCTGCAATGACCGTCATTTTTGTTTGTGCCTTTCTTGCAAATACAACGTGAATAATATTCATCAAAAATTCTGCATTTTATTTTTGCCCATTGAAAATACAGTATATTTAAAATATCAAAACAATATCCTAATGAAGCGTAGTGCAATAATGGCCAAATCTATCTTTTTTGCCCATTTATTGTTATTAATAGGACAGTTTTTATATTGGATGGGACGGATATTTTCTGTGCACAATATCAAATGGTTTATTCTAAAACTGGTGATTTACGCATACATTCTGTTATGGTTGTACAATTATATAAAAACTTGGTTAGGTACTTTAAAACAATTTGAGTAGTCATCTTTTGTTAATTTAAAGCATCAATTTCTAATTTATATGCGGTATCCATATAGTGTTGATGGACAATTATTGTCTAAAATTTCGTCAAATGACTGGTCTGTTTTATCAATTGATTTAGACGGGAATCTTAGTTTTTGTAATGATGTCTTTCAAAGGGTTTACCAAATAGTAGGGGAGTCGGTAATCGGGGTCAATATTGATGCTTTAATGAATTCTTCAGATGTAGGGTTAATCAAGTCCGCCGTGCATCAATTGTTGATGCAAAAGATGAATACCCCATTAACAGTTACCTTGAAACAACCTGGGATTCTACTGTGCGACGATTTCATAACATATACCATATCCCCAGTAAGCGATCGACGAGATCATCCAATCGCATTTGTTTTAATTGGGATGCTTAATCAAGAATCAGACAAGCAAAGCATGTATAAAGACCATGTGGATGCCACTATTTTGAATGGTCAAAATAGAGAGTGGTTTAGAGAAGTGGCCAATTATATGAATGCAATGATTTGGATGAGCAATCATCTTCACCAAATGATTTACGTTAATCAAGCTTGGTTGAAATTTAGAGGGATGTCCATTGATGTTGAATTAGATAAAGGGTGGATTGATGGGGTATATGCAGACGATCAATATGGTGTTAATCAGGCATTACAAGAAGCGTATCATTCTAAAAAGTCCATTGACATTCAGTTTAGATTTCGCAAGTATGATGCAAGTTATAGATGGGTGCAAATGGAAGGCGCCCCAATGTATTCAAGTTTAGATGATTTTATTGGGTATACTGGTACACTAACAGATATTACTTCCATCAAAGAAGTCCAACTGCAATTGAATCGGCAAAAAGAACAGATGGAATTATCCAAGGCTGAATTTGCAAAATTCACCAAAATTGCACAACGAATCAATGTGGTCATTGTGCTTTGTAATGCATCTTATCACATCACTTGGGTGAATGATAGTTTTGTGAAACTCACCGGGTTTACCTTGCGAGAAGTTAATGGTAAAAACCCAATAGATATTTTGTCAGGTGCAGATACTGACCCAATTATCATCAATAAACTACGTAAAGCGATTGAGCAAGGAAAAAGCTTGAGAACAGAATTGGTCTTTTATGCTAAAAATGGCAATAAGATTTGGCTTGATTTGAAGTTTGAAACCTTATTTGATAAAGTTGGTAATATCATTGGTTTTTTGACATTGCAAAATGATATTACCAAAAAGAAGATGACTGAGAAAGATGTAGAGGCGCAAATGCAGCATCTCAAAGAAATTGCCAATATTGCTTCTTTTGAATTGCGGCATGAATTTTCTAAAATCTTGCAAATTTTGCAAACGGCTAAATTTCAACAACACTCATTGGAAGGGTATCAACAAATTCTTTCTGATATTGAAACATCCGCTAATACCATGAATCAAGCTATTTCTAAAATTTCAGATGAGGTAGGGATAGCTTCAAATACCAATTTGTCTTTAAATAAGTTTCTGTTAAATCAAACAATTGAGGAAATTATTTTGGTGGATGATGATCATATGATTAACAAATTAAACTCGGTCATTATTAGAAATGTAATCCCTAATATGCCCGTGACCATCTTTGATAATATTGATGAAGCCTTGGATTATTTAACCAATAATCCAACCATGAAACGGAAAATATTCCTTGATTTAAATTTTATGGGACGAAATGGCTGGGATTTTTTAGATGCTTTTGAAAAAATGAATCAACCTTGGCCAGTCATCATTTTAACGTCTTCCATAGATCATAATGATTACGAGAAATCAAAGAAATATGCAAATGTCACCCATTTTATTACCAAGCCATTGACTGTTCCGCAATTTGAAGCACTTAGTGAACTAGATGAAACCGCTCCATTTGGTCAGTAAGTGTTTTTTTCATAGCAGATCCAAAATTAGCCGTTCTTGTAGGATGTAATGTTTGAAGTATTTCCAAAAGATCCTGCGCACGTTTATAATACAATGCTTTGTAATCTGTGGCCAATTGATTATATATGGAACTAAACGCAATAATGGGCAGTTGCATAAACATGGCTTCAATCAATGAAGTGGTATTGTTTACAAAATGGTGTGCATCAATATAAATAAAGCAATTGGATCTTAACATATTAATCGTTCTTGGTTGTACTGGAAGTTCAATTAATTTGATTAAATTATTGTCACTGTATTTTTCCAATAAGGCTTGACCATATGCATTCGATTTAAAATTGCCTACTGCTACAATTGGGTATTGATTCAATTTTACAAAACAATCAAAGACGATATGAATGTCATTTTCAGGTTCAGGATCAGTGATCATTAACGCATATGGGCCATACAAAAAAGGATAAAGCGTATGGTCCTTGGTTTGAACAATTTCATGCAAGCATTTTTGTTGCAACAATGCTTTTGGCATTTCAATCAACTGTTGTTGAAATAAAGTAGATGCGTCCATTGGTATTAAATAATTGATGCTGAATAAGAAAAATGTGATTTTGGTATTTTGTTCCAGTGAAATCTTTCATTGGCCATTCTAAGTGCATTTCTTTTTTTGATTGACCAATCGTTGTATTTAATGTCTTTCAATGCGGCCAACATAAATTTGACTAAATGTTGATGATTGTATTCTTGCATAATATATCCTGCATTGTAAGCTTTAATTGACTCACACAAAATTGAATCTGCCGCAACAATAGATGGCACAGAAACTGCTGCTGCTTCTAATACAGTTGTTGGGAAATATTCAGTTCTTGAAGGGCGAAGAAATAAGTCGATTTGGTGCAGTAAATCAAATTTTTGATACCCAACAGGCATTGGTTTAATTTGAACATATTCATTGATTGACAATTGTAAAGAAAGCTCAATGATTGCATGTTTATCTTTACCATCTCCTATAAGCCAAAGGCTACCTGTCTCAAGGTATTTGTGTTTGTATTCTGCAAAAGCTTGTAAGATGAGGTCTAAACCATATTTTTTAATGTCGAATTCCCCCATGTAGCCAAATACAGGGATTTCATTTTTTTTGAAGCGATAATAGGTTGATGCGTTCATAGGATATACTATCTGGTTCATTTTCAAATCATTACTTGGATGTATACCTAGGATAATGCCAATTCAGTGCCAATCATCGAAATTGATGTTAGACATTGAAAATCAAATAGTTAAGATTTGTGCGGGCAATCGCTATTTTCCAAAATTGGGAAATAATGGTTATTTTGGGACTACAATAGTTGGATAGTCAGATTTTAACTGCGTAATCACTTGTGCAAGTATGCCGTTAATTTCCTGAATATTTTGTTGAATATCTGGAGATACTTGAGACTGCTGTGCCATTTCTTCAATGGTTTTGATTGGATCAATAGCAATACTAATCCCCATACTTCTAATGGCTGATTTCATTCGATGAGCAGTCCGTTCAACTAATTTCCAATCTTGGCTTTGCGCCGCTGATTCTATAAGCATCATATCAGCTGGCATTGTTTTTAAAAATAACCCGATCATTTTTTGGATGAATGCAGGATTATTTCTGCCCATCCCCATGATGGTTGCTTCATTGTATAATTTTTCCGAAACAGTTGAATTGGGCTTGACTGGTTCTTCAATAATAACAAAATTGTCTTTTTGTAAGGCCTGCAACATGGCGGTTAAAAATGGTTTTTCAGAAAATGGTTTGCCGATAAATCCATTCATGCCAGCGTCTTGGTATTTTTTTTTGTCTCCATTTAATGCATTGGCTGTTAAGGCGATTATAGGGATACTAGACTTTTGAGGGTCTTTCATACTTCTGATAATGGAAGTTGCTTGAATGCCATCAATAAAGGGCATAGAAATATCCATTAAAATCAAATCAAATTGATACTGCTCCACTTTCTCAATCACTTCTTTTCCATTCGATGCAATGGTGACATAGATGCCTTTTTCTTCCAAAATGGATCGGGCAATCAGTTGGTTCATTTCAACATCTTCAGCCAATAAGACTCTGCAACCCTTAAGTTGATTAAAATTGGCATTGATTTTTTTTGCAGTAGTTGGTGTTAGATTTTTTTTGAAAGGCAGCATAATACTGAATGTTGCCCCTTTATTCGGTTTGCTTTCCACTGCAATTCTTCCACCCAATAGTTCTACTAATTTTTTGCTGATGCTTAAGCCTAGGCCAGTGCCACCGTATTTTCTTGTGGTTGAAGATTCAGCTTGCTTATAGGGTTCAAATAGTTGCGCAATTTGGGCAGGTTCAATCCCTATACCGGTATCTTTTACGGCACATCTGATCCAAATTTCTTGGTCGTTTTCAGTAATTGCTGAAAGGATTATCTGAATGCCGCCTTTATTCGTAAACTTTATTGAATTGCCAATTAAGTTATTCAAAATTTGGGTTAATCGATAGGGATCGCCTAAAAGGGTTAAGTCTAATGGCAAATGATTCTCAAATGATAATTCCAGCTCTTTTTCTTTGGCTTTAATTTGAAAACTGTCTACTAAAAGTTGACATTTTTCAACTATCAAAAATGGCACTTCTTCCAATTCCAATTTACCTGCCGTAATTTTTTCAAGATTTAAAATGTCGTTTACAATGACTAAAAGATTACTGGCTGCCTCATGAATCATTGAAGCCAATTTCTTTTGCTGTTGATCAAGATTGGTTTTCCCTAATAAATTGACAATTCCTAAAATGCCATTCATCGGGGTTCGAATTTCGTGACTGACGTTTGCTAAAAATAAATCCTTTGCTTTTGCCAATTCTTCTGTGGCTTGTTTAGCCTTGGTAAGTTCGGCTTCAATTTTTACTCTTTCTGTAATATCTGTATTATAGCCAATCACCATATTTAACTCGCCATCATCGTCTAATATGGGTGTTAAGTGTCTTAATAGATACTGAACTTCACCATTGTCAATCGTTTTTTTCTCTTCAATATGCCCTCCTTTTTTTTCAGTCATCACATAATGAAACAAAGCATGATAGCTGTTAATATTTGTGTCTTCATCAGTAGTTGTAAGGGTAGTTTTATTTTTTTTACCGATTAACCATTCAATGATCCACTGTCTTAAATCATTGTCTTTAATGGCAATAGGATTTAAAAATAGATCGGCAAATGCTGGTTTTAAAACTGCTATATCCGTTGGTAAATAGCTTAAAATGGATTCATAAATGTCTTTTTGTTTTGCTAACTTTTTTTCAAGATTATACTTATCTGTAGCGTCGTAATAAAACCAAATATGTCCATGGTATTGGTCTCCATCAAACAATGGGATATAATCTCTTTCAATGACCATCCCATCCTTTAATTCAATCGCATCATGTCTGACTTCTGTTCGATTACTTAGAATCTCATTTGTACGCTGTTGAAAATAAAATGGATTGGAAAATAAAGCAGCATTAAAGGCATTTGTTTGAAGTAAGTCAGTACCAATTAAGCTGTCAATGGATTGATGTAAATGCAGTAAGTTGCACAATGCACGGTTAATGGATACAACAAGTCCAGATTCATTTTCTATTAAAATACCTACTTGTAAATAAAACGAAATTGTTTGCAACATATCTGCACCAGACATGTTTGGGGTTAATGCTTTGTCTTTATGTAAAAGGCTTTTGAGATGGCTGATTTCTCGGTCTTTTTCCAGTAAAAGTTTTTCAGCAGCATATCGATTTGCTTTTTCCATTTCTAATTCAATGGACAACAAAGATTGCGCACTGGCTTTTTTGCTTTTATCTGTCATTGACTTATTTGATGATATCTCCTTTTTGCATCATTCTATAAATAGTGGATTTGCCAATATCCAATTTTTTAGCTACTAGAATCACATCTTGGTCGTACTTATTTAAAAAGTACTGAATGATTTGCGTTTCATATTCTTTTAAAGTATGTTCATTACTCAGCAGATTTCCCATATGGTCCGCATTGTCAATATTGATTTCATTGGCTTGAATTGTATCTGTTTCTGCCATAACAATAGCCAATTCAATGATCGATTTTAGTTCCCTAATATTACCTGGGAAGTGATATTGTTTCAATTTTGAAATGGCTTCACTGGATAATGTTTTGATGGGTAAACGATTGTCGCTACAAAAACTTTGGATGAAATGTTTGGCTAAAATCAGGTAATCATTTCCTCTTTCTCTTAATGGGGGCAGTTCAATTGGCAAGCCTAAAAGTCTATAATAAAGGTCTTCTCTAAATTGTTTGTTTTGAACTTCTTTTAATAGATTTCGATGGGTGGCTACAATAATTCTAACATCAATTGGCACTACTGAGCTGCCCCCAATTCTTGTGATTTCTCGTTCTTGCAAAACCCTTAAGATTTTGGCTTGCAAATGCACGTCCATTTCACCTATTTCATCTAAAAAAATGGTGCCTTTATTGGCTTCTTCAAATTTTCCGATTCGTTTATTATTGGCACCCGTAAATGCGCCTTTTTCGTATCCAAATAATTCGCTTTCAAGCAAATCTGGGGGTATCGCTGCAACATTAATGGCAACAAATGGATATTTATTTCTGTTTGAATTATAGTGTATGGCTTTGGCTACCATTTCTTTTCCAGTGCCAGTTTCGCCGGTTACAGAAACGGTGATATTGGTTTTGGCCGCTTTTTCAATCAAGCTGAATACTTTTTGAATGGCGTCACTTTGCCCAATGATAACTTTTGAAAAAACATAGTTTTTCTTTAGCTCATTCTTTAAGCTTTCAACTTCTTTTTTCAGCCCTTTGATTTCTTGTAAATGCAGCAGCACATTCCATAAGCGATCTTTTGTGTCTTCATCTTTTACAATGTAATCGAATGCTCCAGACTTGAGGAGCTCAACCGCTGTAGTAATTTGGTCTTGACCTGAGATGATGATGACTTCTGTGTCTGGATATAAGTCTTTTATTTTTTTGAGTACTTTACTGCCATCTCCGTCACCTTCGGCCAATGCATAATCTAATGTTACCACATCCGGTTGTTCATGAAGTTTTTGAAAAAAAGCTTTCTCTGTTTCAAATCTTTGAACTTGGTAATCAGGGTTTAATGACAAATAATGTTCCAGCATAGTTCCATACCAGAGGTCGTCTTCTAAGATGAAGATTTTTAAAGGTTTAGTAGGCTTCATTGGATATTGTTAAAGCCATACAATTTAATATTATTTATTGCCTAAAATGCGAAAAAATCCCAAAAAGGGAATAATTGTCCCAAAAAAATTCATTTTTGGAACGAGGTATTGGATTAAATTATTGAAAATGAATTAGTTGCGTAATGGCATGTTTTTTACCATAATTAGGTAAATCATTCAAGATGCTCAAAGAAACTGCGCCAAATGCGTTAATTCCCCAATTTGTAAGCCAGGCAGCTTTATTGGAAGCCATTTATAACAAATTACCTGATATGGTTTTTTTGTTTGATGTTAAAGAACGCAGGTTTGTTATGAGAAATCCTGCCTTGGATCATATGTTTGGTTTTGAGCATTTGAAAGATCAAGAGATCAATTGTATTTCTCTTAGGTCTCTGATTCATCCTGAAGATTGGAGAGTGGTACAAAATGCCATTTCAAAAGCCAGTAATGCGCCATCTGAATATGTTGAAGTGGAATGCAGGTGTATTGATCAGCACCAACAATACCAGTGTTTCAATACTAGGCTATCCATCTTTGAAAAACAAGAGCAAGAAGTGATTTATTTGATTGGGATAGCCCAAAATATTACCGAAAGAAAAAAAGTTGAGCAGCAAAGCCAATTGTTTAAGAATAGACTTCAAGAATTGTCATTCATTACGTCTCATGAAATGCGGCATGAATATGCAAAAATTCAATCCATTGTCAATTTGATGGATAATCAATTTATTGCAGATGCCGAAAGAGTTGATTTAATAGCCGAAGCTAAAAAATCAATACAGTTAATCAATTCATCCATTTTTAAACTCAACCACAAGCTGTCTTTTAATCAGCAAGACGACTATTTTGATATGACAAAAGAAGCAGAAAAATTTACACAAATCATCTTTATTGATGACGATGTACTGACCAATGTCTTGAATAGGAAAATTGTTCAAGCTTTGATGCCTGAAATGCCTGTTGAAGTATTTATAGACATAGATGATGCATTAAACGCAGTAAAAAAGAATACGCATTTATCGGCTTCGTTAATTTTCTTAGACATTAATTTCCCCGGACGTGGGGGATGGGATTTTTTAGATGAATATGCCACCATTTCAGATGCTGCTAATGTAATTGTATTGTCATCATCTATTGATAATCGAGACCGTGAAAAAGCAAGAAGTTATGCTTCTGTGATTGACTATATTACCAAGCCTTTATCCTTTGATTTTATCAAAACGTTTTTTGAAGAATTAAAGACCCTGCAACTTGAAAATCGGTAGTGTTAGATATTCATTCCTTTCCTTATCTTTAGTTCATATTTACTGAAGTTAAAAGCAGTAATTGGTACTATGCGTATATTGATTGCAGATGATCATGGTTTAATTAGGGAAGGGCTAAAGAAAATTTTGCTCGAATCTCTGCCATTTGCCGAGATACATGATGTATCTGATTCTGCAGAATTGTTTAAAAAATCAATTAAAGAAACCTGGGATATCATTATTTCCGATATCAGTATGCCTGGTTACTCAGGGATTGAAATACTGAAACAAATTAAAACACATGTGCCGAATACGCCCGTTTTAATGCTCAGCATGCATTCCCCAGAACAATATGCCGTTAGAGCCATTAAAGCAGGTGCTTCAGGTTATCTCACTAAGGAAAGTGCCCCATATGAATTGGTAACCGCCGTGCAACAAATTTTGAGTGGCAGAAAATATATTACCAATCGGGTGGCCGAAGTCTTGGCCAGTTCTTTAGAAACAGATACGACTAAATTGCCGCACGAAAACCTCTCAGATAGAGAATTTGAGGTATTGAAAAAACTGGTTGATGGAAAGTCCGTTTCTGAGATCAGTGAAATGCTTTCATTGAATATCAATACAATAAGTACTTATCGGGCAAGAATTCTAGATAAAATGGGCCTGAAAAGCAATGCTGATTTAATCAGATATGCTATTGAGCACAAAATTTCTGATTTGTAGTGTTACCACTACAAGCTGTCGTATAATTCTGCATATATTTTGATTATTGCCACTACATCCGATGGAATGGTATTTGATTATCATTGCAATTGAGAGTCTCATACTCAGTTTAAAGTTCAATTTCCAGAAAAACCAGTTGAAAAACAGTTGTAGTGTCAGAACTACAAAAGCTTTGTAGGCTAGCCCTACAAAGCTTTCTTTTTTGGGCACTTAAATTTGAGGAATCACATTTTTATGCCTACACCTGTATTTAATATCCTTATTGTAGAAGATGCAGCCATCATTATTAAGCAGCTGCATATTTTATTGTCAGACAAACGCCATGCATTAACCATTCAAACAGCCAATACAGCTGAATTGGGTTTACAAATGATCAAAAAACAAATGCCTGAAATAATCATTTTAGACATCAAATTGCCAGGTATCAGTGGTATAGAATTGTTTGCACAGTTTAAGGCTCAATATCCTCAAGCGCGTCCATTGATCATTTTTTTAACCAATATGCCTAGCCCTATATATCGACAAGCTTGTTTAAACAATGGGGCTGACTTCTTTTTAGATAAATCAAGAGATTTTTTGCTGTTGCCGGAAATCATTGATCAACATATTCAACAAACCCCGGTGCAACCGACCAACCATATTTCCCCAAACTCAACGACTAGTATATGCAATTCCCTAAACTAATGGATACCGCATTGACATATTCAACTGATTTGATAGATCAGTATCTGATGTCTACTGATACAGATGGGGTTTTAACCTATTGCAATGATTCATTCAAAAGATTGTATCAATTAGTAGGCATATCTGTGGCTGGGATAACCATTGAATCAATTTTGAATCAAAAAGAAGCCCATACTTTTAGACAAGCAATGGCAAAGTGCAAGCAAAATAAACTGCATGTAGAAACCATTTCACTAAAAAAGCCTGGGATGCATCAAGGGGATGAAAAAATTCAATATACAATGAGTGCAGCTGTTGATAAAAAAGGTCAAATGATTGGAACCATTTTAAAAGGCAATACTTCAGCTGCGCCATTCTCTGTTAAAAAAGAACACCCTACATTACCAACCAATCCCACCAATAATCAGCCATTTCTGCATGCATTTACCATCACAGCCAATGTAATGCCTGAAATGATGTGGTTGACCAATTCGCAACACCAAATGCTACAAGTCAACGAAGCTTGGTTCAATTTTTCTGGAATGGCATTAGCCGATATATATAACAATGGATGGCTTAAACTGATTCATCCAGAAGACTATGATAAAGTAATTGGAGAGCGGCAGGAAGCTTTTTTAATTCAACAGTCTTATGCGCTGGTATTTCGGTACAAAAAATTTGACGGGAGTTATCGATGGTTGCAAATGAAAGGGCATCCTTTGTATGACGAAGTCGGTG
>JAIXYL010000097.1 GCA_027490265.1 Sediminibacterium sp. | reverse complement strand
GTACCTACTTGTTCGCAGTCTGCATCTGTTTTACATTTTGAGATGGCATTAGACAAATCGGTTGGAATGTCTACATGAAAAATTCTCGGCAAAACAGAGAGTTGTTTTTTATTGGTAATTGGTTTGAGGCCTGGGATAATGGGAACCGTGATGCCCATGTCTCTGCAGGCTTTCACATAGTCAAAAAATTTCTGGTTATCAAAGAACATCTGGGTCATGATATAATCGGCACCAGCATCTACTTTTTCTTTCAAGCGTTGTAAATCAATTTCTAAATTGGGTGCTTCAAAATGTTTTTCTGGATAACCAGCTGTGCCAATACAGAAATTGGTTTTACCACCATTCTGGATGTCTTCATCTAAGTAAAGTCCACTGTTTAAATTCACGACTTGTTTTTGCAAATCAATGGCGTATTTATGCCCATCAGCTTCTGGTTCAAAACTCGCTTCGTTTTTGGCAGCATCTCCTCTTAATACCAATACATTGTCAATCCCTAAGAAGTTAAGGTCAATTAATGCATCTTCACTTTCTCTTTTGTTAAAACCACCACAAATAAAGTGCGGCACGGTATCGATGCTGTAATGGTTCATAATGGCGGCACAAATCCCAACGGTACCAGGGCGCTTGCGCACTTCTACTTTTTCAAAAGTGCCATCGGCCTTCTTTTTAAAAGCGGTTTCACTTCTATGATAGGTTACGTTAATCCAAGAAGGCTTGAACTCCATGAGTGGATTCAAATGATCAAAAACGTGCTGAATGGTCTTTCCCTTTAATGGGGGTAGAACTTCAAATGAAATTAAAGTGTCTTTGGCCTGTTGAATATGTTCGGTAACTTTCATGCCGCAATATACAAACGACATATTACATTTGTACAAAGCGTTACCCGTGAACCTGACCATTCAAACCAATCATCTCTACAAAAGCTACAAGGGTAGAACCGTTGTTAACGATGTTTCCGTAAACGTTAAACAAGGAGAAATTGTTGGTTTATTAGGCCCCAATGGTGCCGGCAAAACCACCAGCTTTTATATGGTCGTGGGGTTAATTAAACCCGATGAGGGATCAGTATTCTTGAATGACCAAGACATTACCAAATTGCCGATGTACAAACGGGCACAAATGGGAATTGGTTATTTGCCTCAAGAAGCCAGTGTATTTAGAAAGCTAAGCGTAGAAGACAATATCATGGCTGTGTTAGAAATGACCAAATTGACCAAAGCAGAACGCTTGCACAAACTTTCGTCTTTACTGGATGAATTTAATTTACACCATGTTCGAAAAAATAATGGCGACAGCTTAAGCGGCGGCGAGCGTAGAAGAACCGAAATTGCCCGTGCACTTGCAGTGGATCCAAAATTTATTTTATTGGATGAGCCCTTTGCAGGGGTTGATCCCATTGCAGTTGAAGACATTCAAGCAGTGGTTGCCAAATTAAAATACAAGAATATTGGCATTTTAATCACCGACCATAACGTAAACGAAACCTTATCTATTTGCGATAGAGCCTACTTACTCATTGAGGGTAAAATTTTTAAACACGGCACTGCAGAGGAATTGGCAGATGATGAACATGTTCGCAGGTTGTATTTAGGAACCAACTTTGAATTAAAACGAAAAGATTGGATCATTGATATGGCTAAAGAAAACAGTGAACAATCCCAATGAAATTATTAAGCCCTGCGATATCACGTTTGGCCCGCATTAGGCACTGGCGAATTGAGCAATGGGCCAAGGACCCCATTGCGGCACAAAGAGAAGTCTTACAAGACCTCATCACTCACGGTCAATACACGGAGTTCGGCAGAAAATACAGCTTTAATCAATTGTTTAACATCCGCATGTTCAAAGAGACCGTGCCTATTCATGAGTACGATGATATCAAACCCTATATTGATCGGATCATGCAGGGCGAAGAAAATGTTCTATGGAATACGCCTGTAAATTGGTTTGCAAAAAGCAGTGGTACTACTAATGATAAAAGTAAGTTTATACCCATTACGCAGGAAAGCTTAGAAGACTGTCATTTTCAGAGTGCAAAAGATGTGCTCACCATGTATTATAACAATAGAAATGAGAGCGACTTATTAACTGGTAAGGGCTTGGTAATTGGTGGAAGTCATCAAATTAGTCAAATCAATGAAGACATGCAGTATGGCGATTTAAGTGCTGTATTGTTGCAGAATACACCGATATGGGCCAATTGGATTAGAACGCCAGAACTGTCCATTGCTTTAATGGATGAGTGGGAAGAGAAGATTGAAAAAATGGCATATCATACCATACAAGAAGATGTAACGTCTATTTCCGGAGTGCCTACTTGGACCTTAATTTTAATCAAACGCATTTTAGCCATAACGGGCAAGCAAACCCTGAAAGAAGTTTGGCCCAATTTGGAATTATATATACACGGTGGTGTTTCGTTTACACCCTACAGGACCCAGTTTCAAAAATTGATTGGCGAAGGCTGTAGTTATTTAGAAATGTACAATGCCAGCGAAGGCTTTTTTGCAGCACAGGTTTCGCCCGAAGACGAAGGCATGCTCTTGTTTACAGAGAATGGCATTTTTTATGAATTCATGCCTGTAGCTGAGTATGGCAAAGCCAATCCTAAAACAGTAGGCCTCCGTGATGTGGTAGTTGGCGAAAACTACGCTTTGGTGATTAGTACCAATGGCGGGTTATGGCGTTACTTGGTGGGTGACACGGTTCAATTCATCAGCACTTTTCCATTTAAGCTAAAAGTCAGTGGCAGATTGAAACAGTATATCAATGCATTTGGCGAAGAACTGATTGCTGATAATGCTGATAAAGCCATTGCCATTGCCTCTGAAAAAACTGGTTTAGTGGTCAGTGATTATACGGCTGCGCCGGTATACTTTGGGGATCATAACCAAGGCGCACACGAATGGCTCATTGAATTTGAACAGCAGCCAGAGAATACCGCTGATTTTGCCGCTGCATTAGATGCAGCACTTAAATCTTTGAATAGCGATTACGAGGCCAAAAGACATAAAGACATGGCATTGACCATGCCCATCGTTCATGCATTAAGCCCTGGTATTTTTAACCAATGGTTGAAGCAAAAAGGCAAACTTGGGGGACAGCATAAAGTACCCAGATTGAGTAATGAACGACTGTATATAGATGAAATAAAAAGTTTTTATTTGTAGAATAATATAATTGAATCAAATGAAATTATTAGAAGGCAAAGTATCCATTGTAACAGGCGCAGCCAGAGGTATTGGTGCAGCTATTGCGTTAAAGTTGGCTGAACATGGCAGCCATATTGTGTTTACCTATGTTAGCGATAGTAGTGCAGAAAAGGCCAATGCATTGGCACAACAGATTGAAGCTTTAGGCGTTAAAGTAAAAGCGGTTAAAAGCAATGCTGGTGTTTTTGCAGAATGTGAAGCTTTGGTTAATGATACGGTCAAAGAATTTGGGGCCATTGATATTTGTGTGAACAATGCGGGCATCTCCAAAGACAATTTGTTGTTGCGAATGACCGAGGAGCAATGGGATGAAGTAATAGACGTCAACTTGAAGAGCATTTACAATATGACCAAGCAAGTGATTCGACCAATGATGAAAGCCAAGCAAGGCAGCATCATCAATATGAGTTCAATCATTGGGATTAGAGGAAATGCAGGCCAGAGCAGTTATGCAGCGAGTAAGGCGGGCATTATTGGGTTCACGAAATCGATTGCTGCAGAGTTGGGCTCTAGAAATATTCGTTGCAATGCAATTGCCCCAGGTTTTGTTGAAACTGATATGACCCATTATTTGAAAGACGGGGAGGGTGCAGCGCAGTTTTTACAAAAAATTCCATTGGGCCGATTTGGTAAGGCTGAAGAAATTGCGAATACCACTTTATTCTTGGCCAGCGATATGAGTTCGTATATTACAGGTCAAGTCATCAGTACCTGTGGTGGATTAAATATTTAAAATGAAAAAATTTTTACAGCATACAGCATCGGATATTTCTGTTTCTATTGTTGTTTTGCTAATAGGGTTGCCCCTTTGCCTTGGCATTGCGCTTGGTTCAGGGGCACCATTGTTTTCAGGGATTATTGCAGGTATTGTTGGTGGAATAGTGGTTGGTTTTTTGAGTGGATCGCAGCTGAGTGTCAGCGGCCCCGCTGCTGCGTTAACGGCAGTGGTTGCCATGGGGATTACTAACTTAGGGTCTTTTGAATTGTTTCTGGCAGCAGTTGTATTGGCAGGGATGATGCAAATTGTATTGGGGTATGTAAAAGCCGGCGTCATTGCGCACTTTGTACCCAATTCGGTGATTAAAGGGATGCTTGCAGCCATAGGTTTAATTCTAATCTTAAAACAAATACCCCATTTTTTAGGCTATGATGTAGACTTTGAGGGGGACGAACAATTCTTTCAAAGCGATAAGCAAAACACGTTTAGTGAAATACCACAGGCATTGCAATTGTTTAATGGTACAGCATTAATTATTGGTGCAATTAGCATGGCGATATTGTTAATCTGGCAAACCAAATGGGTGAAATCTGCAACCTGGCTAAAAGGACTGCCAGGTCCATTGGTTGCCGTACTGGCTTCAGTCCTGATCAATTATGGCTTAGCGTATACAGGATCGCCTTATGCTTTGGAAGTATCACATTTGGTAAACCTTCCTGTTGCCAAAGACATGCAGCAGTTTTTTTCATTTTTTACTTATCCTGATTTTAACCATCTGTTCAGTCCAACCTTATGGGTAACAGCTGTTTCAGTAGCAGTAGTTGCCAGTTTAGAAACCTTATTGGCTGTGGAAGCCATAGATAAACTTGATCCCTTAAAAAGAATCACACCAACCAATAGAGAATTAAAAGCACAGGGCGTAGGCAATATCGTGTCAGGATTATTTGGAGGCTTGCCAGTGGCTTCTGTCATTATTAGAAGTTCGGTCAATGTAAATGCTGGTGCAAAATCAAAAATGGCTACCATCATCAATGGCTTGCTGCTATTGGTTTGTGTCGTCTTTATTCCAGGCTTACTCAGTAAAATCCCCTTGTCTGCATTAGCTGCTGTGTTATTGTATACTGGGTTTAAATTGGTGAGTATTCAGGAGTTTAAAACATTCTATGCAAAAGGCTGGGATCAGTTTGTACCCTTTATTGCCACCATCATTGCCATATTCTTAACCGATATGTTGATTGGGATTGTTTTTGGTATGTTGGTCAGCTTGTTTTATTTGGTGAGAAGTAATTTTAGGTCTGCCATCTTAGTAGTCAATGATCAAAATAATTATTTAATCAGGCTTAGGAAAGATGTATCCTTTTTAAATAAGCCCATCATCAAAAAGCATTTAGAGTCTTTTCCGAATGATTGCCATGTGATTGTAGACGCCACCAGAGCTGATTTTATTGACAAAGACATTATTGAAGAGATCAATGATTTTATAGACCATGCCCCATCAAGAGGCATCACCGTATTCGTTAAAAAAGGGAATTATCAACCCATGCACTTATTATTTAAACAGCCATAAACTTTATATATGAATTCATACGAAAGGTTACTATTAGAAAATAAAGCTTGGGCAAAAGAAAAATTATCTGACGATCCCAACTACTTCAACCGATTGGTTGATGT